>NZ_WEII01000007.1:0-105570 GCF_009183805.1 Bacillus sp. B2-WWTP-C-10-Post-4
ACATACAAGTGATACAAATAGCAGAAATGGACTTTTATTCAGAACTTTTAAAATTCAACAAAAGTAAGCGTTTTATAAAAAACAAGCTATAATGAGGGCAGATTATAATTTATGATAAGTCACATGTATTTTAGTCATTATCGTAACAAGTGAAGTTGACTAAATCATGAGAGAGTAACACGAGAATTATAATAGGAAAGATATTACTATTATTTGTCATAAGTCTTTTTCACTTTTTATCTAAACGATATGATTAGCGAGTGTATCTATTGCAAGTTCCTTAGTAGAAGCTTTTTATTAATAAGGTGGTGGAGATTTAATTGGTACACCACTCTTTAAAAGAGTTCAGAACATCAGCAGGTAGTCTAGGCGGAATAGCGGGTGCAAATTTAGTTGCATTAGCAATGGTTATATCACTTGTTTATGCTATGCTTGCAATGGCTTCTGTGTTAAACTTTGGATTGCTACCAGACTTTATTGTGGATTATCTTATATCATTTTTTAATAAAAATAATACTAAGAATTTTATGTATTATGATAACTGGCATTATTTCAGGTTATATTGGATTACTTTTATTCAAAAACTATCCAATTCGTACAGCAGAACAAATTCGTGGTACAACTTGAAAAGCGACAGATGTAGCAGCTTAATAGAATAGTAGAATAAATTTTTTCATAGAGGTTTAGGGGGAGTTATGATGAAGTATCGCTCAGTATTTGATATTATCGGTCCAGTTATGATTGGACCATCAAGTTCACATACAGCAGGCGCGGCAAGAATGGGGCAAGTTGCTCGCCAGCTGTTTCGTCATGAACCAGAAAGAGTAAGCATTTCATTATATGGATCATTTGCAAAGACGTATCGTGGGCATGGTACGGATGTAGCGCTAATAGGTGGGATATTAGGATTTGAAACAGATGACTTACGTATTCCAGAGGCGCTAGAAATAGCAAAAGAGCGCGAAATTGAAGTAGAATTCATTGAAGAAGATGCCAATGCACCTCACCCAAATACAGCGAGAATTCGTTTGTATAAAGGTGAAGATGAAATTGAAGTTGTTGCTTGCTCAATTGGTGGCGGTAAAATTGAAGTTGTAGAATTAAACGGATTCGATCTTCAATTATCAGGCACGAGCCCAGCACTACTTATTGTAAATAACGATCGCTTCGGTGCTATTGCAGCGGTAGCTTCAATCCTTGCGAAACATGAGATTAACATTAGTACAATGAGTGTATCTCGTAAAGAAAAAGGAAGAAGAGCGCTTATGGTCATCGAAACAGATGAATTATTAGCAGATGAAGTAATTGAAGAAATAAAAGCGCAACAAAATATTTGTCAAGTAACTATTATGGAATAATTGCAGGGGGGACACACCATGTTTCGGAACGCAGCGGAACTAGTGGCGCAAGCTAAAGAACAAAATGTAAAAATCGCAGAAATTATGATTCAATGTGAAATGGAAACAAGAAGTATTTCACGTGAAGAAGTAATTGCTGGTATGGAAAAGAACTTAGTCGTGATGGAGCAAGCAGTAGAACGTGGTATTCGCGGCGTGAAATCACCAACTGGTTTAACTGGTGGAGATGCTGTAAAAGTTCAAGCGTATATGAAGAGTGGAAAAGGCTTATCTGGAGATACGATTTTGGATGCAGTAAGCAAAGCTGTTGCAACAAATGAAGTAAACGCAGCGATGGGAATTATTTGTGCAACACCAACAGCAGGGTCTGCTGGAACAGTGCCAGGTGTACTATTTGCACTAAGAGAAAAATTGCAGCCTACACGTGAAGAAATGATTGAATTCTTATTTACAGCAGGAGCTTTCGGTATGGTTGTTGCGAATAACGCTTGTATTTCTGGTGCGGCAGGAGGATGCCAAGCTGAAGTTGGTTCAGCAAGTGGAATGGCGGCTGCAGCTGCAGTTGAGATGGCTGGTGGAACACAAGATCAAGCAGCTACAGCGATGGCAATTTCATTAAAGAACATGCTTGGTTTAGTGTGTGATCCTGTTGCAGGACTTGTAGAAGTACCTTGTGTAAAACGTAATGCAGCAGGAGCTGCAAATGCGATGATCTCAGCAGATTTAGCATTAGCTGGTGTAACGAGTACAATTCCATGTGATGAAGTAATTGAGGCAATGTTTAGAATCGGACAAACGATGCCAGTAGCACTTCGTGAAACAGCAGAAGGTGGACTTGCAGCAACGCCGACTGGTCGTCGCCTGCAAGAAGAGATTTTTGGGAAGAACAATAACTAAGTGTAATTATAGAAAAAGGAGCTCAAATAAACTTGAGCTCCTTTTTCTATTTTTCTTTTGTTAGTTGTTCTAATGTTTTTCCAAGATTATGTGATCGTTTCGTTGCCTGTGTAATACAAGAAACAAGTGCTTGGTGAAATTTATGTTCTTGTAATACTTCAATACCTGCCTCGGTAGTTCCACCAGGAGAAGTAATTTCCTTTCGCAAAATAGAAGGATGTTTGTCACTTGCTTTTAACATTTCAGCAGCACCAATCATCGTTTGAAGAATAAGTGATTTTGCAACATCTTCTTTTAAACCAATTTTTGTTGCAGCTTCTTCCATAGCTTCCACTACGTAATAAATATAAGCAGGTCCACTTCCGGATAATGCAGTGACAGCATGCATATCTTCTTCCTCTACAACAGAGACGAGACCAATCGTTTCAAATAAAGATGTTGCAGTGCGAATATGTTCCGCTGTTGCATGTTTTGAAGGGGAGATAGCGGTAGCTGATTTTAAAATGGCTGCGGATGTATTTGGCATTGCACGAATAATTGGAACGTCTTTTTGAAGTAGTTTTCTAATTGAGTCAGTAGAAACACCTGCTAGTAATGAAATAATAAGCACGTTATTATTTATGTATTCTTTAAAAGGGGTAAGCGCCTCTGCAACATCCTTTGGTTTCATTGCTAGAAAAAGAATATTTGCATCAGTAAGCAATTCTTTTTTATTATGAGTACCTTTGACACCGTATTTTTTATGTAGCTCTTGTAATCTTGTCTCGTTAGAACGATTACTTACAGTAATTTGTTCACCTTTAACAACATTTGCATGTAACAAGCCACCAATAATAGCTTCGGCAATGGAGCCTGCACCGAGAAAGGAAATGTTTTGAATAGACATGATGTTCCTCCTTTAATTTTGGTTAGAAATTCTTATAAATGTACATACATTCGTTTTTTTATAGGAAACACCTCTTTTTATCTGAAAATAATGACAAATATATATAGAAGTTGTAAACTGAAGAAGTATTCATTTTTGAACCGGAAAGAGACAGGGGGGCTAAGCATGACGGCGATTCACCGAATGGAGATTCCTGTACCATTTGCAGTGGAAACTGTGAATGTGTTTTTAGTTGAGGGGGAGACATTAACATTAATTGATACAGGGACGAATACAGAAGAGGCAAGGAATGCGTTAGAAAGTCAATTAGGTGCATTAGGACATACGCTAGAAGATATTGAAACAGTAGTCATTACGCATCATCATGCAGATCATTGTGGACTTTTAAATATATTTTCTGAGAAGACGAATATTATTGGACATCCTTGGAATGAGCCTTGGATCACACAAAATCCAGAATTTTTAAAGCGGTATCATGAATTTTTTAGAGAGACGGCCTTACAGTTTGGTGTGCCAGCAGCATTTTTGAAAGACGAGTCGTTATTGACGACGAGGACACTTAAATATTCTTGTAATAGATCGTTAACGCATACTGTGAGAGAAGGAGATCGTATTGATTCTTTGCCTGGATTTATAGTACTTGAAACACCAGGTCATGCTTCTACTCATATTTCTTTATATAGAGAATCTGATGGAATATTAATTGGTGGGGATGCTCTCATCAGTCATATTTCTTCGAATCCAATACTAGAACCACCATATGAAGGGCAAACAGAACGGGCACGCCCATTACTACAATATAATCAAACATTACAGCGTTTAAGCGAAATGAATATTTCACGTATTTTATCAGGGCATGGGGAAGATGTTCTAAATGTGAAACAACTTATTGAAACGAGATTACAAAAGCAAGAAACACGTGCTTTTAAAGTGCTTGAGTTATTAAAGGAAAAACCAATGACAGCATTTGAAGTATGTGTAAAACTATTTCCGGTATTATATAAAGAACAATTACCACTTACTATTTCAGAAACGGTTGGACAATTGGACTATTTAGCATATAATCAACAAGTGATGATTGATGAGTCATCGCAACAATTGATTTATTATGCAAAGTAGGTGACAGCAATGACAGGACGTTTACAAAATAAAGTAATCGTCATTACAGGTGCTTCTAGTGGGATTGGTGAGCAAGTTGCAATGCAAGTTGCAGCACAGGGAGCGACTCCAGTATTAATGGCTCGAACAGAAGAGAAACTACAAGCGTTAGTAGACAAAATTAAAGAAACTTATAATACGCCTTGCTATTATTATGTATTAGATGTAAGTGAAGAGATGGAAGTACAGTCTGTTTTTTCAAAGGTATTACAAGAAGTGGGACGTATTGATATATTAGTAAACAATGCGGGATTTGGTATTTTTAAAACGTTTGAAGATGCGTCAATGGATGAAGTGAAAGATATGTTCCAAGTAAATGTATTTGGATTAGTAGCATGTACGAAAGCGGTACTACCTTATATGGTAAACAAGAACGAAGGACATATTATTAATATTGCTTCCCTTGCCGGAAAAATTGCAACTCCGAAATCAAGTGCGTATGCAGCAACGAAACATGCTGTATTAGGATTTACGAATAGTTTACGCATGGAATTAGCGAATACAGATATTTATGTTACAGCAATTAATCCAGGTCCGATAGATACAAACTTTTTTGAAATAGCGGATCAATCTGGTACATATGTAAAGAATATGGGACGTTACATGTTAAAACCAACATACGTAGCAGAACAAATCGTAAAGTCGATGCACACGAAAAAACGTGAAGTAAACTTACCGAAGTGGATGGGAATTGGCCCGAAACTTTATGCTTTATTCCCAGGTTTATTTGAACGTGTAGCAGGTAAATCATTAAGTAAAAAATAGGAGATTTCCACATGGAAATCTCCTATTTTTATTGTTTTCCAGTCACATAATCATAAACAATATCCTCAATCTCCTCGTATAAATCAATTTCAATATTTGAATGAGTCACCGTTTGAATATGTTTCACTAGCATTTCCTGATCTTCTTTTGATATTGGACTGCATTGATATTGCTGAAAACTTTTTATAATCATTTTCTCAATTAATTTTTCGTTCATATTTTTTCCCGCCTGTATGTACGTATGTATTGTTTTATTGTACTTGAAGTGAAATAAAAAAACTACCATGCACTATTTTTGTATAAAAATTCGGTTGTGTATATTGTTTTTCTAGTAAAATTAAGTTTTTTAAGTTTGCAAAATTTATAAATATTTAATTGACTCTATAAATATACAATATTATAATCATACTTAATTTAAAGAATCGATTTGAGGAGGAACTTATGAAAGTCGCAATTATTGGAGCCACTGGATATGGGGGCATTGAGTTAATTCGTTTATTAGAACAACATCCATATTTTTCTATAGCATCTCTTCATTCTTTTTCACAAGTTGGTGAGTGTATAACAAATGTATATCCGCATCTTCGAAATGTCCTCGTTCATACGTTACAAGAAATTGATGTGGAGACAATAGGGAAAGAAGCAGAAATCGTATTTCTAGCAACACCAGCAGGAGTATCGGCGGAGTTAACTCCCAAGTTATTAGCTGAAGGTTTAAAAGTAATTGACCTATCTGGAGACTTTCGTATGATAGATCCTTCGTCATATGAACTGTGGTATAAAAGGCCAGCAGCGAAAGAAGAAATTCTTAGAAAAGCAGTGTATGGGTTAAGTGAATGGAAAAGGACTGAGATTCAAAAGGCAAATTTAATTGCAAACCCAGGATGTTTTGCTACAGCCACATTGCTAGCGATAGCACCGTTAGTACGTAGTAGCATGATTGAAGAAGATTCGATTATTATTGACGCGAAATCAGGGGTAACAGGAGCAGGTAAAACACCAACAACAATGACTCATTTTCCTGAGCTATACGATAACTTACACATCTATAAAGTAAACCAGCATCAGCACGTTCCAGAGATTGAGCAAATGCTTACAGAATGGAATAGTGAATTACAGCCAATTACATTTAGCACACATTTAATACCGATATCACGAGGAATCATGATTACACTTTATGCAAAAGTAAAACAAAAGATGGAAATAAAGCAACTTCAAAAATTGTATGAAGAAACGTATGAACAATCGCCTTTCATCCGAATTTGTACGCAAGGGAAATTTCCAAGTCCAAAAGAAGTGAGAGGCTCAAATTATTGTGATATTGGCATAGCTTACGATGAAAGAACAGAAAGAGTTACGGTCGTTTCTGTTATAGACAATATGATGAAAGGCGCGGCTGGGCAAGCGATTCAAAATGCAAACATAATAGCGGGACTAGAAGAGACAACAGGTTTACAACATATGCCGCTTTATCTATAAGGGGGACATGATGATTAAAGTAGCGTCTATTACAAAATTAGAAAATGGTTCGATTGTAACGCCGAAAGGCTTTTCGGCAATTGGTACTGCAAATGGTCTGAAAAAGGAGAAAAAGGATTTAGGGGCAATCGTTTGTGACGTACCAGCATCATGTGCCGCTGTGTATACAACGAATCAAATACAAGCAGCCCCTTTACAAGTAACGAAGGATAGTATAACGGCAGAAGGGAAGTTACAAGCAATTATCGTTAATAGTGGAAATGCAAATGCTTGTACTGGAATGAAAGGATTACAAGACGCATACGAGATGCGCGCATTAGGGGCGGAACATTTTGGATTGAAAGAAAATTACGTTGCAGTAGCTTCAACAGGTGTAATTGGTGTTCCGCTGCCGATGGATATAATCCGAAAGGGAGTTGCAACTCTTATACCGACGAAGGAAGAAAGTGAAGCATATTCTTTTTCTGAAGCAATTTTAACGACGGATCTTATAACGAAAGAAACTTGCTATGAAATGATTATTGATGGGAAGAAAGTGGCGATTGCGGGTGTTGCAAAAGGTTCAGGGATGATTCATCCGAATATGGCAACGATGCTTAGTTTTATTACGACAGATGCTCATATAGAGCATGACGTATTGCAAACGGCATTATCCCAAATTACGAATCATACATTTAATCAAATTACGGTAGATGGAGATACTTCTACGAATGATATGGTCATCGTTATGGCAAGTGGATTATCAGAAACAAGGCCGATAAATATGGAACATACAGATTGGGAAACTTTCGTATGTGCTTTACAGAAGGTATGTGAAGATTTAGCAAAGAAAATTGCGCAAGATGGTGAAGGCGCTACAAAGTTAATCGAAGTAAATGTGCTAGAAGCTCAAACGAATGAAGAGGCAAAAAAAATTGCAAAGCAAATAGTCGGTTCGAGTCTTGTGAAAACAGCAATACATGGTGAAGATCCAAACTGGGGGCGAATTATTAGCAGTATTGGACAAAGTGAAGTAGCTATTAATCCGAATACAATTGACATTACTCTTCAATCTATATTGGTATTAAAAAATAGTGAGCCTCAAACATTTTCTGAAGAAGAAATGAAAGAGAGATTACAAGAAGATGAAATAGTCATTAATGTGTACTTACACTTAGGAGAAGAGACAGGATCAGCTTGGGGCTGTGACTTAAGCTATGAATATGTGAAAATAAACGCTTGTTATCGTACATAAGGAGAGAGAAGATGAGCGAATATATTGTAGTGAAATGCGGCGGTAGTATGTTGAATCAATTAAATGATGTGTTTTTTGATTGTATAAAGAAATTACAGCAGAAGTATAAAGTAGTGATTGTCCATGGTGGTGGGCCAGAAATTGATGCCAAATTAAAAGATTGTAACATCAACGTAGAAAAAAGAGATGGATTACGCGTAACACCAAAAGAAGTTATGGATGTTGTTCAAATGGTGCTATGCGGAAGTACGAATAAAAAACTCGTAATGAATTTACAAAAGCATAATTTACTTGCGGTAGGTTGTTCAGGGTGTGACGGCAATTTACTTCAAGTTCAACCTGTCAGCGAAGAGATAGGATATGTGGGGGAAGTAAGTTATGTAGAAACAGCCTTATTAAAAGGATTAATAAATATGGAGTATATTCCTGTTATTGCTCCAATCGGGATAAATGGTAATGAAATTTATAACATAAATGCGGACAATGCTGCAGCTGGGATTGCGGCTGCGTTAGGGGCAAAAGAGCTTATTTTTATTACGGATGTAGATGGAATATTACATGAAGGGAATTTGGTAAAGGAAACGGATGAATCTGAAATTGCTACTTTTATAGAAACAGGTGTTATTACAGGTGGGATGATTCCGAAAGTACAGGCGGCACTAGCATCATTAAAAATGGGAGTGCAAAAGATAAGTATTGTGAATGGTACAAAAGATTTTATTGAGGTTACGGGAGAGTGTATTGGAACGACGGTAACGAAAGGTGTGAGTATTGCATGACGAGTCATCTTTTTCAAACGTATGGCAGAAGAACTATTGAGTTTGTAAAGGGAACTGGAACGAAAGTTAATGATAATGACGGTAAGGAATATTTAGATTTCACATCAGGAATTGGCGTATGTAATTTAGGACATTGTCACCCTACTGTTCTCAAAGGTGTACAAGAGCAACTTGATGATATATGGCATATATCTAACCTGTTTACAAACAGCTTGCAAGAAGAAGTTGCGTCATTATTAACAGAAAATAGAGCATTAGATTATGTGTTTTTCTGTAATAGTGGGGCAGAGGCAAATGAAGCGGCTTTAAAGTTAGCACGTAAGCATACTGGAAAATCTCTCGTCGTAACATGCCAGCAGTCTTTTCACGGTAGAACATTTGGAACGATGAGTGCAACGGGCCAAGATAAGGTAAAAGAAGGATTTGGTCCATTACTTCCATCTTTTTTACATATCCCTTTTAACGATATTAAAGCATTAGAGGAAGTAATGAATGAAGAAGTTGCGGCGGTAATGGTAGAAGTTGTTCAAGGAGAGGGAGGAGTAATACCTGCTGATCTATCTTTTTTGAAAGAGATTGAAACATTATGTAATAAGTTCGGTTCCTTATTTATTATAGACGAAGTACAAACGGGGATAGGAAGAACTGGAACACTATTCGCTTATGAACAAGTGGGAATAGAGCCTGATATCGTTACCGTTGCAAAGGCGCTTGGGAATGGGATTCCTGTCGGAGCGATGATTGGCCGGAAAGAGCTCGGAGCGTCGTTTCCTGCAGGATCACACGGTTCAACTTTTGGCGGGAATTACATCGCGATGGCTGCAGCGAAAGAAGTATTGCAAGTAAGTAAAAAACCATCGTTTTTAAAAGAAGTACAAGAAAAAGGCGAGTACGTATTAGAGAAGTTGCAAGAGGAATTACAGCATGTCGAATGTATTCAAAATATACGTGGTAAGGGGCTTATGATTGGGATTGAGTGTAAGCGTGAAGTTGCAAGTTTTATAGAACAACTAGAAAACGAAGGACTTCTCGTATTACAAGCAGGTCCTAATGTGATAAGACTATTACCGCCACTCATTGTCACGAATGAAGAGTTAGAACAGGCAGTATATATAATAAAAAAAGTAGTTTGTAAAAAAAACGTATCAATCATATAAGGGG
The DNA here is from genome assembly GCF_009183805.1 of Bacillus sp. B2-WWTP-C-10-Post-4. NCBI lineage: Bacteria > Bacillati > Bacillota > Bacilli > Caryophanales > Bacillaceae > Bacillus > Bacillus sp. B2-WWTP-C-10-Post-4. The sequence goes on from NZ_WEII01000007.1 coordinate 9,718, forward strand.
GAAGTTTCATGTCAACTGTACAAGTACCGAAATTAAATACGAAAGATCTTTTAACACTAGAAGAATTAACGAAAGAAGAAATTATTTCTTTAATTGAGTTCGCTATATATTTAAAAAAGAATAAGCAAGAGCCTTTATTACAAGGCAAAATATTAGGGCTTATTTTTGATAAGCATTCAACTCGTACTCGTGTATCTTTTGAAGCAGGAATGGTACAGCTCGGGGGACATGGTATGTTTTTAAGTGGGAAAGAGATGCAAATGGGAAGAGGAGAAAGCGTTTCAGATACTGCGAAAGTATTATCGCAGTATATTGACGGGATCATGATACGTACATTCTCACACGCGGATGTAGAAGAGCTTGCAAAAGAATCGAGTATTCCTGTTATTAACGGTTTAACGGATGATCATCATCCTTGTCAAGCATTGGCAGACCTTATGACGATATACGAAGAAACAAATACATTTAAAGGAATAAAATTGGCTTACGTAGGTGACGGAAATAATGTATGTCATTCATTGTTGCTAGCGAGTGCAAAAGTCGGAATGCATATGACTGTGGCAACGCCTGTAGGGTATGAACCGAATGAAGAGATTGTAAAAAAAGCGTTAGCAATTGCCAAGGAAACAGGAGCTGAAATTGAAGTTTTGCATGATCCTGAATTAGCAGTGAATGAAGCAGATTTCATTTATACTGACGTTTGGATGAGCATGGGGCAAGAGGGCGAAGAAGAGAAGTATACTTTATTTCAACCTTACCAAATCAATAACGAACTTGTTAAGCATGCGAAGCAAACATATCGTTTCTTACACTGTTTACCTGCCCATCGTGAAGAAGAAGTAACAGGAGAAATTATAGATGGACCGCAGTCTATCGTCTTTGAGCAAGCTGGTAATCGATTGCATGCTCAAAAAGCGTTATTAGTGAGTTTATTTAAAAATGTAGAAGAGCCTTCCTAAAAGGGAGGTTTTTTTATATTAAAATGTCGGATGTATATTTGGTTAACCATTTCGATATCATTTATAATAAAAGAGAAAACTAAATTTGTTTTTCAGAGTGTGTAAGGACATACTACATATAAAAATATAGTTAAAGAGATGATGAGGGTGAAAACAACTAAGAAAACATATTCGTTTTTCCAGCGGATGTGGAGAATATTAAAGTTTCAATATTATAAGTTGCTTCGATCGCCAGAAGGCGCAAAGAAAGTATCGTTAGGGTTTGCTATAGGATTCGGCTTAGAAATGTTAGTCATTTATACGGCATCGCTCGTATATGTAATATTTTATCCAATCGTCAGGTTAGCAAAGGGATCTTTTCCTGCGGCAGTTATTGGCAATATTATTGGGAAAATATCGTTTCTCCCAGTATTTTTATTTCCGCTTGCGTATGCGCTAGGAAAAATGATTTATCCATTTCATGTACAGAAAATTCATCATGAACCATTTACGATATCGGACTTGTTTTCAAGTCACATTTTTACGATATTAAAGAGCTTATTACAAAGTGAAGTGTATGTATTAATTGGAATGACGACTTTAGGAGTTGTGTTTGGTCTCATTTCATATTTCGTTGTGCATTATTTATACGAAAAGAACCGTAAGTTACGTTTGAAGAAAAGGAAGAAACGAGTGAGAGAACCACTTGTACAATTATAAACAATGTCACATTCATTTTCTCCTTTGAATATGTTTAAGAAAAAGGAGGAGAGGATAATGTATTATTATTACGTGCCTCAAGTATATCCATATGTAAATTATTATCCGGTTTATGATACGAGTAGACAATACGAATTATATCGGCAACAACAATTACAGCAATTATCACAAATACCACAATTACCAACACAACAGCCTACACAGGAAAAAAAACCATATTTAACAACATGGCCATATTCCAATGTATACTATGGTAATTATTACGAATCATAAAGCTGCTTCTATTTAGAAGCAGCTTTATACGTTTGTTTTCAAAATTAAATTTTGAATGGTTTGAAGAGAATGAATGAGCTTTTCGCGCTCTTCCTCAGATAATGTTTGGAAATTTTCTTTTAGTTTGTCTAAAATGAATTGCTGATACTGATTTACTAATAATTTCCCTTCAGCTGTTAGAGAAATTAAAATGACCCGTCGATCTTTTTCGCTATAATGACGCTCTATTAGTTCTTCTTGAATAAGTTTGTTTAATAGAGGTGTCATGTTAGGCCGTGAAATCGCTAGCCGCTTGCCGATTTCGGAAACTGCTAATGTGCCGTTTTCATGCAAAAGCAGTAATACTTGTGTATGTGATGGCGGCATATGTCTTTGAGAAGAAAATTCTCCAGGAAGCATAAATTTGCGATAAAAAAGAGGCACTAGCGAAAGAAGATGATCAACAATACGTTCCCACTCGCGTGATTCCATATAAAGGCCCCCTTCCACTATCATTGTAACAAAAAAGACATGTTATAAAAATAGAATTGTTTCATGGTCGCTTTAATATTTGTAGGATAACACTTGCTTTGTAAATGTGTTGGCAATAATTGCATAGCCGTTATCATTTGGGTGTACTTGGTCAAATAATAACTCTTTTTTATCATTCGATATTAATTTGCGAATTGGTAAAACGATAGATGGTTGATTTGCTTTGGAAATGGAATAAACAGATTCATTCCAGCCATCTAAAAACATATCTGCATAACTTGCGATGGAGTCATCGAGTTGTAACGGGTTATAGAGTTCTGAGAGAATGAGTAAAGCGTCCGGATTTTGATCTCGAACTGTCTTTACAATACTTTTTATATCCGCTTCAAAATGGGCTTTTTCTTTATTTAACATTTTTATACCCTCTATAACACCAACATCACGATTTAAACGAAATAAATTATTTCCTCCAATATTAATTGTAATTATATTTGCTGCTCTAATTTTTTCCTTTACATCTTCTGATTGAACTTTTTTAGCGAGACGATCTGTTGTAAGACCGTTTACCCCAAGGTTTTCTACTGTAATTGGTTTATGAATTTGTGCTTCTATTTGCTTAGAAGCTAATTCAGCAAATCCACCTTGTGTCGATCCATATCCTTTAGCGAGTGAATCACCTAATACAAGATGATAAAAAGATTCGTTTGTTTGCTTATCAATCCAATTTGGGGCAGATGTTTTTTCTGTTTTTTCTTCAGATTCATTTTGTTTTGTCTCGTCGTTCTTTTCAAAATAAGAATAAGAAATGATCAGAAGGAGGAGACAAACAATTGTTAAGATGACTTTTTTCATAAATTCATCCTCCTTGTAATTGGTAATTGTATCATATTCAGCAGTATTAGCAATGTAAGGGCATATTATATGTTTATGAAAAGTTTATAATAACTTTACAGAAAATTTGTTGAAGTTTGTCAAAAAATATTGACGATAGGAAAGAACTTTATATATGATAATGTCAGATAAGGTGAAACTTTAATGAGTGGGAGCTTTATTTCCTATTAATTAATAGTCTTCATCAATCGGGCGTTTAAGGGGACTACTCGTTAGCGCAGGGTGAAATGAAAATTGTGTCTCTAATAGAAGAAAAAAGGTATGTGGTTAGAGACAGATAGGGATTCATTTCATTATTTCTGGTAATTGTATAAGGGGGATTTTTTGTGAAAAAGTCAAAAAAAATGCTAGCTGGAGCAACTCTTGCTATTGGTGTTATAGCGCCGCAAGTATTGCCAGCAACAGCTCATGCGGATGAGCAAACTGGGGAGAGTACAGTTAACTTACGAATTCTAGAAACATCAGATATTCACGTTAACTTAATGAATTACGATTATTATCAAACGAAAACAGATAATAAAGTAGGTCTCGTACAAACTGCAACACTCGTTAATAAAGCACGTGAAGAAGTGAAAAACTCTGTCCTATTTGATGATGGGGATGCATTACAAGGGACACCGCTTGGAGATTATGTAGCAAATAAAATAAAAGATCAGAAGAATCGTGTGGATCCTAGTTATACACACCCATTATATCGTGTAATGAATTTAATGAAGTATGACGTCATCTCTCTTGGGAATCATGAATTTAACTACGGTTTAGATTATTTAAAGAAAGTGACTAGTAAAACAAAAATTCCGGTTATTAACTCGAATGTCTACAGAGATGACCATGATGGTAATGATGAGAATGACGAGCATTACTTTGATAGACCATATCATATTTTAGAGAAAGAAGTAGTGGATGAAGCAGGCCAAAAACAAATAGTGAAAATTGGTGTAATGGGATTTGTTCCACCACAAATTATGAATTGGGATAAAGCGAATTTAGAAGGACAAGTTAAAGCGAAAGATATAGTTGAAACAGCGAAGAAAATGGTACCAAAAATGAAAGCAGAAGGTGCAGATGTTATCGTTGCACTAGCTCATTCCGGTGTTGATAAAAGTGGATACAACGTTGGTATGGAAAACGCGTCGTATTATTTAACAGAGGTTCCTGGCGTAAATGCAGTATTAATGGGACATTCACATACTGAAGTGAAGGATGTATTTAATGGTGTTCCAGTTGTAATGCCGGGTGTTTTTGGTAGTAACTTAGGTATTATTGATATGCAATTGAAAAAGGTAAACGGAAAATGGGAAGTGCAAAAAGATCAGTCTAAGCCGCAACTTCGTCCGATTGCTGATAGTAAAGGTAATCCATTAGTAGAATCTGATCAAAAATTAGTTAATGAAATTAAAGATGAACATGAAAAGACAATCGAATATGTAAATACACATGTAGGTGAAACGAAAGCACCAATTAATAGTTATTTTTCATTAGTACAAGATGATCCTTCCGTACAAATTGTGACAAATGCGCAAAAATGGTATGTAGAACAAGAACTTAAAAAACCAGAATACGAAAAGATTAAAGATATTCCAGTTTTATCTGCAGGAGCACCATTTAAAGCAGGTGGCCGAAACGGTGCGACATATTATACGGATATTCCAGCTGGAACGTTAGCGATTAAAAACGTTGCAGATTTATACGTGTATCCAAATACGTTATATGCTGTAAAAGTAAATGGGGCACAAGTGAAAGAATGGCTTGAAATGTCTGCAGGTCAGTTTAATCAAATTGATCCAAAGAAAACAGAAGAACAGCCGTTAGTAAATATAGGCTATCCTACATATAACTTCGATATTTTAGATGGCTTAAAATACGAAATTGATGTAACACAACCGGCGAAATACGATAAAGATGGAAAAGTTGTAAATGCAAATGCTAATCGTATTGTAAATATGACATATGAAGGTAAGCTAGTAGCTGATGATCAAGAGTTCATCGTCGCTACAAATAACTATCGTGGAAGTAGCCAAACGTTCCCAGGTGTAAGTAAAGGGGAAGTTGTATACCAATCACAAGATGAAACACGTCAAATCATTGTGAAGTATATGCAAAAAATAAAAGATATTGATCCAGCAGCTGATCAAAATTGGACATTTAAACCGATTGTTGCAGATAAATTAAATACAACATTTGATTCTTCACCAAATGCACAAAAGTATATAAAGAAAGATGGAAAGATTTCATATGTTGGACCATCTGAAAATGAATTTGCGAAATATGCAATTGATATAACGAAGAAAAATGATGATAAAGAAACTGGTGAAGGAAATCCAACGACACCGCCAACAGGTGGTGGAGAAAATCCAACAACACCGCCAACAGGTAATGGAGAAAACCCAACACCACCAACAGAAGAAGGTAATAATGGTAATGAACCAAAACAAGATGGAAACAATACTGGATCTGGACAAACTACAACAGATGATCAAAATACAAAAGAAACAACAACAACTGTAAGTGAAAATAAAGAAGCTGAAAAAGATGAACGTGATTTACCGAAAACAGGTGCAAGTATTGCTTCTACAATTGGAGCTGGTCTTGCGTTTGTTGGAGCGGGATTACTTATGTTATTTAGAAAAAAGAAAGCGAATAGATAGTAGAGAAATATAAAAAGGATTACCAATTTGGTAATCCTTTTTGTTATATTATGAAACTGGTACTGCTTTTTCTTTTTTCCATGAAAGACCGAATCCAGTAAAGCCGACGATAATGGTTACGACTGGACACGCTAAACAGAAGATTGCGTATGGCAGGTAATCGAATGTTGGAACGCTAAGAACGTTTGTTAAGAATACGCCACTTACACCCCATGGTACGAGTGGATTAATTACTGTACCAGCATCTTCTAATACTCGTGATAAATTACGACGTTCTAAACCGACTTCATCGTATTTATTAGCAAATGCTTGTCCTGTTAAAACGATGGATAAGTACTGCTCACCGAGTAAGAAGTTTACACCAATTGCAGTTGAAGCAGTAGAAATAATTAAGCGTGTACTAGTTTTTACGAAGCTAGAGATAATATTCATCAGCTGCGCTATAATACCCATTCCTTGTAATAATCCTCCCATACAAAGAGCTAGAAAAATAAGAGCAATTGACATCATCATACTTTGCAGGCCACCGCGAGATAATAAGCTATCAATATCTTTGATACCAGTTTTAGAAACGTAACCGTCTTGCATAATTTTAATTAAATCAGCTAAAGAAGTGCTAGGTTTAAAAATAAAGAGAATAATAATCCCTACCACAATTCCTGCAAGTAATGTTGGAACTGCGGGTACCTTTTTAAATGCGAATAGGAACAGTAATAAAATAGGAATCAGTGTAACGATAGAAATCGTTGTATTTTTTTCTAATGTGTTAATAAATGCTGAGAAATCAACGTTTCCATCAGATCCGCTTCCTAAAATGAAAAATGCGATAAAAGCAATAATGAAAGCTGGCACTGTTGTCCAAAGCATGTTACGAATATGTTCAAATAAATCTACACCCGTTACAGCAGGCGCTAAGTTTGTTGTATCAGATAAAGGAGACATTTTATCTCCGAAGAATGCACCAGAAATAATTGCACCAGCAATAAGAGCTGGATCGTATCCAAGGGCAGTACCCATTCCCATAAAGGCAAGTCCTACAGTTGCAGCAGTTGTAAAAGCACTACCGATACTCGTTCCAACAATTGCACAAACAACAAAAACAGTTGGAACGAAAATTTTTGGAGATACAAGTTGGAAGCCGTATACCATTAAAGTCGGAATAGTTCCAGCTGCGATCCAAACGCTAATTAATACGCCTACAAGTAAGAAGATAAATATAGATGGAATACCAGCTGAAATACTACTAATCATCCCTTTCTCCATAGTAGACCAAGAGATTCTCTTCAAGAATCCAAATGCTAATAAAAGAACGATACCAAATAAAATTGGGATGTGTGGTGAAACTTCTAATTGAATAACACTAAAACCAATACAGAAAAAGATAAAAATTGTTAAAAGAACAGACTCAATTTTTGAAACCATTGTTTTCCCCTCCTAAGTAATATGAAATAGCTCTTTTTTATATAAAATTCGCCAATATTGTATATTTCCTTCTAAAATTTAGAATTTTGTGACAAATTACCGGTAATTGTTTGTTCTTCTATATGATACGGAAAAGATTGGATAAAAAAACGTCCCTGCATATAATTATGCAGGGACGAAGAAATCGCGGTACCACCCTAGCTTGTGAAATGAATGTATCACAAAATAAAGGGTCATATGATATGCGCTTATAAAATAAAAAACGCCCCTGCAATATATGCAGGGACGAAAAATTCGCGGTACCACCCTAAATTGTGAAACAGTGTCGTTTCACCACTCTTTAGACATAACGGTCTATAACCGTCTTTCACTACTCCTCACGTTTCGTAAAAGAAGCTCCAGGGGGTAATTCATAATTCGCTCTGTACTGGTTCGCACCGACCACCAGCTCTCTGAAATCAGAAATCGAAATACTACTAAATCCTATCAACGCCGATTCATATGATGTTAGTTAAATTTTTATCATATTTTCATCTTACATGTCAATAAAAATATTAAATGTTTTTTTAGGGAAATAAAGGATAATTGTTTTTAATGCTGTAAAAATGTACGTTATAATGAATTTGAAAGGGGGAGGAAAGAGTGAAGAAAAAAATAATTCTTTTTACCACTTTATTAGTTATTGGAGGAAGTGCTGGAATTTACACAGCTTTTGCGGCTGAATCAGAGCAGCTGAAACAAAAGCAAATACAACAATCAGAAGTGAAGAAAGTAAAAGAAATAGAAGAGAAGAAATCAATGGAAAAAGCAGCAGAGAAACTAGGAGTTTCTACAGAGGGAAAAACAAAAGAAGAGGTTACGAAAGAAGTAAATACCGCTAGGTTTGAGAAGCGTCATGATTTATTAATTGAGCACGCTAAGCAACTTGGAATTGATACAGAGGGGAAAAAAGATGAAGAAATTATTTTAGAAATTGGAAAGATACAGCATGGAAAGTAGAACAACTTATCGTATGATAAGTTGTTCTTTTTTAAGAACTATTTGATTTTAAAATAATTGACAGTCATTCAGATTTAATGTTAACTATATTTATAAACAAGTTGACATTAGGGGTGACAATTGTGACAATAAATAGTAAAACGATTGAAAAATCATCTTATACATATGAAGAATTAGCAGAGAAAAATAAAGCTTACGTATGGCACCCATTTACACAAATGAAAGATTATTTAGAAGAAGATCCTGTCATTATTGAACGTGGAGAGGGAAGAAAGCTATACGATGTAAATGGTAATGAATATTGGGATGGTGTTTCATCTATATGGTTAAATGTTCACGGACATCAAGTACCGGAATTAGATGAAGCAATTCGTGAGCAATTAAATAAAATTGCTCATTCTACTATGTTAGGACTTGCTAACGTTCCATCTATTTTATTAGCAGAAAAAATTATTGAGGTTGTACCAGATGGATTGAAGAAGGTATTCTATTCTGATTCAGGTTCTACCGCTGTTGAAATTGCAATTAAGATGGCTTTCCAATATTGGCAGCATAAAGGGAAACGAAAGAAACAAAGATTCGTTACATTAAAAGAAGCATATCACGGTGATACAATTGGAGCTGTTTCGGTAGGAGCAATAGACTTGTTTCACCAAGTGTATAGTTCGCTCTTATTTGATGCGATTAAAATGCCGTATCCATATACATATCGTTCTCCTTACGGGAATAATAGGGAGGAAATTGTAAAAAGCCATTTAGAAGAAATGGAAGAATTGTTGAAAGAAAAGCATGAAGAAGTAGCTGCCATCATTGTGGAGCCATTAATGCAAGGTGCTGGCGGGATGATTACAATGCCAAAAGGATATTTAAAAGGACTGCGCGATTTATGTACTAAGTACAATGTATTATTTATTACAGATGAGGTAGCGACTGGATTTGGGCGTACAGGGAAAATGTTTGCGTGTGAACATGAAAATGTGACGCCAGACATTTTAACTGCTGGGAAAGGTTTAACAGGTGGATATTTACCAATTGCAGTTACGGTAACGACGGATGAAATATATAATGCCTTCTTAGGAGAATATGAAGAACAAAAAACATTTTTCCATGGACATAGCTACACAGGCAATCCGTTAGGGTGTGCCGTAGCAATCGCGAATTTAGAGCTATATGAAAAAACAAATTTAATAGAAGAAGTGGCACGTAAAACGGATTATGTGGCAGCGCAATTAGAAAAGCTCTTTGCGTATAAACATGTAGGTGATATTCGTCAGTGCGGATTAATGGTTGGTATTGAGCTTGTGAAGAATAAGGAAACGAAAGAAGCGTTTGACTGGACAGAAAGAGTCGGTGTTCAAGTATGTAAACGCGCAAGAGAGCTGGGTATGATCTTACGACCGCTCGGTAATACGATTGTATTTATGCCACCTCTTGCTTCTACAATTGAGGAGATTGATGATATGTTACGTATTTTGTATAAAGCAATCTCGGATGTTACGGAGGGAGAATAATGAGCGGTTTTTTTATAACAGCAACAGATACTGAAGTGGGGAAAACTGTCGTTGCCGGTGCATTAGCCGGTGTATTTAGAGAATTGGGATATAACATCGGAGTATATAAACCGTTGCAAAGTGGGCATGTTGCATCAAACCCTGAGGGAGATGCGGCAAGGTTAAAAGCATTATCAGGTGTGCCGACACAAGAAAATGAAATTTGCCCTTATTCTATTGAAGAACCACTTGCTCCGAGACTTGCCATGAAAAGAGCTGGAAGAGTAGTAAAGTTAAAAGAAATTACTGATTACTATAATGAACTATTAAAAGAGTTTAATAGCTTATTTGTAGAAGGGGCAGGTGGGCTTGCTGTCCCATATACAGAAGATGCTTTAGTAATTGATTTTGCAAAAGAATTACAGTTGCCTCTTATTGTAGTAGCTCGTCCTACATTAGGAACAGTAAATCATACAGTGTTAACGATTGCTTACGCAAAGGCGCATGGCTTAACCGTAGCGGGTGTCATTTTATCAGGTTGCAAAGAATGTGAAATGGAAAGAGTGCAAGAAAATAAAGAGATGATTGAAGAGCTGAGCGGGGTACCAGTTTTAGGATTATTACCATTCTTTGAAGGTGAGTTTACGAAAGAAGAAGTATTAGAATCTGCAAAAGAACATATTATGATTTCAAAATTAGAGGAGTTTATCCAAAATGAATCAAACGTGGCGGGCGCACCTTCAATGTAAATTACAACAATTACATGAGCAAGGGCAGTATCGTGATTTGCATGTAACAGAGAAGGCAGAAGAGACTTGGCTTATTCGAGATAAAAAAAGGATGTTAAATTTAGCGTCAAATAATTATTTAGGGTTAGCTGGAGATGAAAGGTTAAAAGAAGCTGCTATTGCCTGTACAAAAAGATATGGAACTGGAGCGACTGCCTCTCGTCTCGTTGTAGGAAATCATCCATTATATGAAGAGGTTGAGAGAAGCATATGTGAATGGAAAGGTACTGAAAGAGCTTTAATCGTAAATAGTGGGTATACGGCAAATATAGGTGCCATATCTTCTTTGGCCTCTCGGCACGATATTGTTTTTAGTGACAAGTTAAATCACGCAAGTATTGTTGATGGAATCATATTAAGCGGGGCAGAGCATAAAAGGTATCGTCATAATGATTTGGATCATTTAGAGAAGCTGTTGAAAATGGCTTCGCCTGAAAGCAGAAAATTAATCGTAACAGATACCGTTTTTAGTATGGATGGTGATACTGCGTATTTGAGAGATTTAGTACAGCTGAAAGAGAAATACGGGGCAATCATTATAGTCGATGAAGCACATGCGAGTGGAATATATGGAATCGGCGGAGCTGGGTTATCTCATATAGAAAAAAATCTTGCTCAAAAAATTGATATACATATGGGGACGTTTAGCAAGGCTTTAGGGTGTTATGGTGCGTATTTGACAGGTGATGAAATTTATATAGAGTATTTACAAAATATGATGAGAAGCTTTATTTTTAGTACAGCTTTACCACCAAGTACGTTAGGAGCAGTGCAAAAAGCAATTGAAATTGTAAAAGAAGATAATGAAAGAAGAGAGAACCTTATAGCAAACGGAGAATACTTCAGAACTAAATTAAGGGATGCTGGTTTTGATATTGGGAATAGTTCAACTCATATTGTACCGATTGTAGTCGGTTCAAATGAACATGCTTTACGATTTAGTAAAAGGTTGCAAGAGGCAGGGATTGCGGCCATTGCAATTCGTCCGCCAACTGTGCCGGTTCATAGTTCTCGAATTCGCTTTGCAGTTACATCGCAACATACAATAGCTGATTTAAAATGGGCTATTGACCGAATTATTCACATTGCGAAAGAAGAGGAGATTTTCGTATGAACGAGCTAAAGATTATTTTTATCCCCGGATGGGGAATGGAAGAGAATATTTGGGATTTAGTACTTCCGTATTTTAAAGGATATCCTGTTGAATGCGTAGATTGGCGTAATGTGAAAGAACGAAGTGAATTTGCGGAACGAATTATAGATGTAGCGCATAACGACAACGTAATTTTAGTTGGATGGTCACTAGGAGCGTTAGCAGCAGTTGAAGCTTATAAAAAGATTCAGGCAAAAGGCATCGTATTAATTGGTGGGACTGCTAAATTTACAAATACGAGCGACTATAGTAATGGATGGAATGCTTTGCATATAGAACGGCTGAAAAGGAATTTGGCGAGAAGGAGAGAGGATACGCTCAAGCGTTTTTATGAAAATATGTTTACGAAAGATGAGCTAAAAGGGAATAAAAACTTTGAAGACATTGTAGACCGTTTTAAAGGTGATTCTATTCAGTCTTTACAACTAGGTTTGGATTATTTAATAGAAACAGATATGAGAGAAGAACTAAAAGAAATTAAAGTACCTATACTACTTATTCACGGAGAACAGGATGTAATATGCCCATTGTCTGCGGCACGTAGTATGACGGAGAATAGCAGCAGCGAGCTGAAAGTAGTAAGTGAAGCAGGGCATGCATTATGTGTAACGAATTTTGAATATTGTGCAAATGAGATAATTCAATTTGTAGAGGGGATACGACATGATCAACAAAACGTTACTACAAAAACGGTTTAATGGGGCAGCCGTATCTTACGATCGATATGCAAATGTACAAAAAAAGATGGCACATTCATTACTTTCAATCTTAAAGGAACGATATAGTGAAACGGCATCAATACGTATTTTAGAACTGGGATGCGGGACGGGGTATGTAACAGAACAATTATCAAAGTTATTTCCGAAAGCACATATTACAGCAGTTGATTTTGCTGAAAGTATGATTGCGATTGCGCAAACTAGACAAAATGTAAAAAATGTAACGTTTCACTGTGAAGATATTGAGCAATTACGATTAGAAGAATCATATGATGTCATTATTTCAAATGCTACATTTCAATGGTTAAATAATTTACAACAAGTGTTAAGAAATTTATTTCAACATTTGTCTATAGATGGGATATTACTCTTTTCAACGTTTGGACATGAAACATTTCAAGAATTGCATGCTTCGTTCCAACGTGCGAAAGAAGAAAGAAATATAAAAAATGAAATATCGATTGGTCAACGTTTTTATTCAAAAGATCAGTTGCTTCATATATGTAAGATAGAAACAGGGGATGTGCATGTTTCTGAAACATGTTACATAGAGAGTTTTACAGAAGTTAAGGAGTTTCTGCATTCTATTCGAAAAGTAGGAGCAACTAATAGCAATGAAGGATCATATTGTCAAAGTCCCTCACTCTTTCGTGCGATGCTACGCATATACGAAAGAGACTTCACGGGAAATGAAGGGATAATGGCAACGTATCATGCTTTATTTATACATATAACAAAAAAGGGGAAGAGATGAAATGAAACAAGTACAAACAAAAAGGGATTGGAAAAAACTTGCATACGACGTAGTGGAAGAGAAAATGATTACGAAAGAAGATGCAATAGCGATATTAGAAGCTGATGATACAGAAGTTTTAGAAATTATGAATGCAGCTTACATTATTCGCCATCATCACTTTGGTAAGAAAGTAAAATTGAATATGATTATTAATACGAAATCTGGATTATGTCCTGAAGATTGTGGATATTGCTCACAGTCTATTATTTCAGAAGCACCGATTGATAAATATGCATGGTTAACGCAGGAGAAGATTGTAGAAGGGGCACATGAAGCAATACGCCGTAAAGCAGGTACATATTGTATTGTAGCGTCTGGTCGTCGTCCGACGGATAAAGAGGTAAATCACGTAATTGGAGCAGTTAAGGAAATTCGTGAAACGACAGACTTGAAGATTTGTTGTTGTTTAGGTTTCTTAAATGAAGATCAAGCAGGACGTTTAGCGGAAGCAGGCGTGCACCGTTATAATCACAACTTAAATACACATGCAAATAATTATGATAGTATTTGTTCAACTCATACGTATGATGATCGTGTTGATACAGTTCAAAAAGCAAAACAAGCTGGTATTTCACCATGCTCTGGAGCAATTTTTGGCATGGGAGAAACAATTGAAGAGCGTGCTGAAATTGCATTTGAATTACAACGTATAGATGCAGATTCTATCCCTTGTAATTTCCTTGTTGCTGTAAAGGGGACACCTCTTGAAGGGCAAAAAGAGTTAACGCCAGTAGAATGTTTAAAAGTACTTGCAATGATGCGTTTTGTAAACCCAACAAAAGAAATTCGTATTTCAGGAGGACGTGAAATCAATTTACGTTCTGTACAGCCAATCGGTTTATTTGCAGCAAATTCTATTTTTGTCGGGGACTACTTAACGACAGCTGGGCAAGAGCCGACTGCGGACTGGGGTATGATTGCAGATTTAGGATTTGAGATTGAAGAATGTGCATTATAAGATAGATGAAAAAGCAAACTTGTAAAAGAGTTTGCTTTTTTGTAAATAAAATGTAATAAATAGTTGTGAACGCTTGATACTATTGGTTTTTGAACGAAAAAAAGAATTTTTGTGGACGAATTTTCCAAGCCCTAGTTGTACATAGTAAATATGTAATTTATATTGGGTTGGAGGATTTTACATGTACAAATACATATTAGCGATTATGACTTGTTTAATTTTAATAAAAGCAATAAGTTCTGATCCAGTTAAGGCTGCTGAAAATCCTGAACAAAAAGAGATGCAACAAAGAATCGAACAACACTTTCGAACGAAAGCTGAACATTTTGGATTGAAAACGGAAGGAAAAGATTTAAAGGAAGTTAGAAAAGAAATTACTATTATAGAAGAAGCGAAAAAAAGAGAGAATGTATGGAGAACAGCACAAGCTCTTCATATAAAAACAGAAGGAAAAACGATGAATGAATTAATAAAAGATGTACAAAAAAAGGTGAAAAAATAAAAAGAGGCCGCAGCCTCTTTTTTTTATGCCCATTGTTTTGATAAGTGAGCCATTTCAATTGCAGCAACAGCTGATTCATATCCTTTATTACCAGCTTTCGTACCTGCGCGTTCAATCGCTTGTTCAATTGTTTCTGTCGTTAATACGCCGAAAATAACTGGGATGTCCATTTGTAGTGATAAAGACGCAACACCTTTTGCTACTTCATTACAAACGTAATCGTAGTGAGTTGTAGCACCTCGGATTACAGTACCTAGTGTAATAACAGCATCATACTTTCCGCTACTAGCCATCTTTTTAGCGATTAAAGGAATTTCAAATGCACCAGGAACCCAAGCAACATCAATATCATTTTCTTCTACACCGTGACGCTTTAATCCGTCTAAAGCGCCGCCAAGTAACTTACTTGTAATAAATTCGTTAAAACGTCCAACAACAACTCCAACTTTTAATCCTGTACCAACTAAATGACCTTCGAATACCATAATAAATCTCTCCTTTAATTATAAGTTTAGTAAGTGTCCTAATTTATTTACTTTCGTTTGTAAATATGATTTATTTTCTTCTTTTGCCGGCATTTGCAACGGTACACGCTCGACTACTTCTAAATCGTAACCTTGTAAGCCAGCAATTTTTCTTGGGTTATTCGTTAATAATCGTAAGCTTTGTAAACCTAAATCTTTTAATATTTGAGCACCGATACCGTAATCACGAAGATCAGCAGGGAAGCCGAGTTTTTCATTTGCTTCTACAGTATCGAATCCTTCTTCTTGTAATTTATAAGCGCGAAGCTTATTAAGAAGCCCAATGCCTCTTCCTTCTTGTCTCATATAAAGAAGAACACCTTTTCCTTCACGCTCAATTTGAGCAAGTGCTGCATGGAGTTGTGGTCCGCAATCGCAGCGATGTGAACCGAATACATCTCCTGTTAAGCATTCAGAATGAACACGTACAAGTACCGGTTCACCTGTTGAAATATCACCTTTTACAAGTGCGATATGTTCTTTCGTATCTAATGAGTTAGAATAGCCAATTGCGTGGAAAGTACCGAAATCTGTAGGTAATGTAATTTCCACTTCTCTCGTCACAAGTGTTTCATGATGGCGGCGATAAGCAATTAAATCTTCTATTGTAATCATTTTTATATCAAATTGTTTTGCGCATTCTATTAAATCAGGTACACGTGCCATCGTGCCGTCCTCATTTATAATTTCGCAAATAACTCCAGCTGGTTCGGCACCGCATAGCTTTGCTAAATCAACAGCAGCTTCTGTATGACCTGCACGACGCAGGACACCGCCTTCTTTCGCAATTAATGGAAAGATATGTCCAGGTCGATTGAAATCAGCGCCTTTTGATGCGGGGTTTAACAATTCTTGTATCGTAGTTGCACGTTCGTGAGCGCTAATCCCTGTTGTTGTAGAAACATGGTCAATGCTCACTGTAAACGCAGTATGATGTGAATCTGTATTATGAGATACCATTGGTTCTAATTGTAGACGTTCTGCGTACCCTGCTGTAATCGGTACACAAACGAGACCACGGCCATGTGTAATCATAAAGTTAATTGTTTCTGGTGTAATGTACTCTGCTAAAGCAATAAAATCGCCTTCATTTTCTCGGTTTTCATCATCACATACGATAACGACTTTACCTTGTTTTAAATCTTCTAGAGCTTCTTCAATACGATGAAACATTGTGCTTCCCCCTTATAGAAATCCGTTTTCTTGTAAAAAGCTTTCAGTCATTGAACCTACTCGTTTTGTAGGTTTAGTAATAAAGCGTTCGATATATTTACCAATCATGTCACACTCAATGTTTACGATATCTCCGGCATTTTTTTCCCCAATGACAGATTCGCTTACTGTGTGCGGGATGAGTGAAATCGTTATGGAAGATTCGTCTATAGCAAATATCGTTAAACTCGTTCCATCAACAGCAATGGACCCTTTCTGCAAACAATAGCGCAGCAGTTCATCAGAAATTGCTATTTTGTAATAGACGGCATTGTAATGTTGTTTTTTATTTAAAATCGTTCCGATGCCATCAATATGTCCTGAAACGAAATGTCCACCGAATCGTCCGTTTGCAGCCATTGCTCGTTCTAAATTTACTTTAGAGTGCGGTTTAAGTATACGAAGTGATGTCGACTGCATCGTTTCGGGCATTGCATCAACTGTAAATGAAGTAGTTGTAAAGTTTGTTACAGTTAAGCAAATACCGTTAACCGCGATACTATCACCTAAGTGAACATCTGATAAAATTTTCTTTGCATGAATCGTTAATTTCATCGCTTCTCCGCTTTGTTGCATGTTTGCTATCGTTCCTAATTCTTCTACAATTCCTGTAAACATTTCGTCACCTCGTTTCGGGCATTCGCAACGATTTTTATATCATCACCAATTTGTTTCATCTCTTGAATTTTCAAGGAAAGCGCATCTTGTAATTTTGAAAAACCATTTCCTCCAAATAAAGTAGGAGCATCTTTCCCACCAATTAATTTCGGGCTTATATAGGTTACAATTTCATTAAAATTGTTTGTTTTTAAGAAACTTGCATGAATCGATTGGCCACCTTCAACGAATAGAGAAAGAATTTGTTTCTCTCCAAGAAAGGAAAGAAGGTCCTCGATTTCTATATGCTTCGTTTCCATTTGGAATATAGCTATATTTTTAGATTCATAAGAAGATATCTTCTCTTTCTTTACATCCTTACCGACAATAATCCATGTCGGTGCTAAACCATCTGTTATAACATGAGAAGATGGTGGCGTTCGTAAATGGGTATCTAAAACAACGCGAATAGGATGTTTCCCACCATTTGGAATTCTTGTTGTTAAATGAGGATTATCAGCTATAACTGTATTCACTCCAACAAGAATTGCATCATGTGTATGGCGATATTGGTGAACATCAGCACGTGCTTCTTCACCTGTAATCCACTTACTTTCACCAGTTACAGTTGCTGTTTTTCCATCTAAGCTCATCGCTGTTTTGATTGTTACAAAAGGGCGTTTCGTTTTCATGTAGTGAAAAAAGTAGCGATTTAATAAAACTGCTTCTGCTTCAAGAACACCAGTAGTTACTTCAATTCTAGCTTCCTCTAATCTTCTTTTTCCGTTACCAGAAACGAGCGGATTACAATCGAGAGTAGCAATTACAACACGCTTAACTCCTTTTTCGATGAGCAATTCACAGCAAGGTGGTGTTTTTCCAAAGTGGCTACACGGTTCCAGTGTTACATAAACGGTAGCGTCTTTGGCGTTCTGACCAGCCATTTGAAGGGCATGAACTTCTGCGTGTTCTTCACCAGCTCGTAAATGAGCGCCCATACCAACGATGTTTCCATCTTTTACAACAACAGCACCAACCATAGGATTTGGACTTGTTTGTCCTGATGTTCCTTCTGCTAACTGCAGGGCAATCCTCATATATTCTTGATCTGTCATTTTCTTCACCTCTCCAAAAAAAATCAAAAAACCCCAAGGATTTAATATCCTTGGGGTTTGGGAGACGTGATTTCTAGAAATATAGTTTGAATACGAAAGCATAGGAAAGAAACCTAACGATAATTGATATTTTTGCATAAGGAAAAAACCTAGCAAAATATCGAATTTTTAAACGCTAGTTGTCTCTTTTTATTTCAGTATAAAAAATAAGTATAGAAAATTAAACATATATAAAGAATCAAAATGAATCTTTAAAAATATGCATACTGAAATAAAAGTGTATTCACTATATAAAAAACTAGAAACATATCCTTCTCCCATCCAGACTATACTGTCGGCCCTAGAGTTTCACTAGATCCACCGTTTTCGAGTTGAAAACGGGTCACGGACTTAGAAGTTTTCACTTCATCACCGCCGGTTGGGAATTTCACCCGACCCCGAAGGATGCTGTTTGCTCAAATTATAGCACAAAAAAAATAAAAGGCTAGTAAAAAATATTCGAATGTGAAGAATTGTGTGAAAATATATGCAGGCTGGAATGGAAATAAAAGTATTAGAAATGTTGTAAAGAGAAGGGATATAACGGAGTTGCTAAAAAGAAAAAACATGCACAAAAAAATGTGCATGTCACATGTAAAATTATTCTGCCTCTGGTGCTCTAACAACAGACTCGAATTTACCTTTATGCGAAGCGTCGCAATAAGGCATATTTTTTGATAAACCACAACGGCATAAAGAAAATGCCGGTTTTGCTGGGAATGCATTCCCTTGTGAGTCGACTAATTCCACGTCCCCTGTAACGCGAAAAGAGCCATTATCATTTACTTTAATTTGTACTTTTGCCAACGTTATCCCTCCTTCCCAAACGCTTAATTTCATCATATAATCAAGGGAAGTGCTTGGCAATATAAAGTGAAACTTTAATTAGTGAGGGAGGCATCCCCCACTAATTATTAGTTGAACCAATCGGGCTTTTAGGGGCAGTTAATCTCTTACCTAACTTCTTTGTTTCAGCCGAATTTTGAGGTGGGAGTTTTACTGCCCGCAAATAGCGGAGAAAAAAGAGCACTTTGTTTGAGAAAGAAGAGAGTGTTATAATAGTTTTCATAACTGACTAGAGTAAGGTGACGAGAGATGGATAAACAATTACATACATTACGAAACATTGCAAATGAGCGCACGTGGGCATCATTTTTGAATGATAATCATCCATATAGTTTGTTACATTGGTCCATTGCAGGTGTAGGGCAAGAGGCAAAGGATGTTTGGTTACTTCAAGATGAAGTAACATTTCAAACGACAGAATTCCCAACGTTAGATGATGCAATGCAATGGATTTCTGAAAATATGGAACAAGTTACAGACGTTTTAGCGCAATAAAAAACAGGCTTATGCAAGCCTGTTTTTTGTTTCTTTCACATATGTGTTTAAAAATTGATCGACGGCTGCTTCGTACTCTTCTTTATTTTCGTTATAAGAGCAAGCGTGTGCACCGTGTTCTGCAATATAAAGCTGCTTATTATTTTCTTTCGCTTCATATAACGCTTTTGTCATATCAGCTAAAATATAGTCGTCATCTTTACTATGAATAAAGAGAACGGGATTGTTAATGTTTTTTATACAGTCGATTGGTGAAACTTCACGAATTGTATAACCGTCACGAACTTTCAAAAATGCGTTTGCTAAAGGTAATAAAGGCCATTTTGGTAAATGGAATTCAACCTTTAAACGGTGCTGTAATTGTCCGTGAAAATCAGAGAAAGGACAATCTGCAATATAGAAATCAGCACCATCTTCTACAAGTCCTGCGTATTGAAGAAGTGTTGCAGCTCCCATAGATTCACCATGAATACCAAGTGTAATATTGGTGCCAAAACGGTTTTTTAGCCAGTCAACTACGGATTTTAAATCATGTTTTTCATAGTATCCATAGCTTGTTGTTTTTCCGCCAGTTTTACCATGACGACGATGATCGTAAATGAGGACGTTATATCCCCTTTTTAAGAATAAGTTTGCATATTTTACAGAGTTTATTTTATTTACAGTTACACCGTGGCAAAAAACCATAAACTTATTGGTGGAATGACCAGCAGGAATGTAATATCCGTGAAGGTCGTATCCGAATTGTGAAGGGATATGAATTTCTTCTTTATGAAGAGCATCAAAATCCTCTATACGAAAATGTTTTTTCGTTTCTCTTTCGAGTACTTCTTCCTCTGTTTTTTTCTTTAAGTACATCACTTTATTTGTAAAGAAAATCCCAAGGGCAGTTATTGCACCTAGTATAGTAAACAATGCTGCAAAAAAACGTTTCATACTTTACCTCATCCTCCAAATACCGTTACATGTGATACACTTATATTGTATCACAATGATATAAAAGGGGAGAAATAGGAAATGCTGCATATACAAAAAATTACGCCAGCGATGAAAGAAACAATCCGAATGTTCATGTGTGAGAACTGGGGAAGTTCATTGATGGTTTCACGTGGTAAGGGACATCAGTTAGAAGAGTTGCCAGGATTTGTTGCGCTCTTAGATGACAGAATAATCGGAATTATAACGTATGAAGTGATCGGGAATATGTGCGAAATTGTATCGCTAGATAGCTTTGAAGAAAGAAAAGGAATAGGGACGAAACTTGTGGATTGTGTATTACAAGTTGCAGAAGAAGAACGGTGCAGACAGGTTTGGCTTATTACAACAAATGATAATATGAATGCGTTACGATTTTACCAAAAACGTAATTTTGTAATGACTAATTTATATGTGAATGCGGTAGAGGAGGCACGAAAAATAAAGAAAGAAATTCCACGTATTGGATATGATAATATCCCAATTTTACATGAAATTCAGTTGGAGTATCGTTTAGTGAAATGATGTAACAATTTTCAGAAATGTGAGTTATTAATCTTGACGGATAGTGTAATTTAGGTTACCGTAAATTTGTAATCTATTACCATATTAAGGGGTGACGATGTGGCAACTATACGTGATGTTGCAAAATTGGCAGGTGTTTCAGTCGCAACCGTTTCACGAGTTATTAATGAAAAAGGATACGTTCATGAGGACACAGTAAAACAAGTAAAGGAAGCAATTGAAGAATTACGTTATAGGCCAAACAGTGCAGCGAAGCCACTATTTAAAGAGAATTCAACGATAATTGCATTACTTGTAGATAATTTATGTAACCAATCAAACATCACTTTGCTACATTGTATTGAGGAAATAGCATATAAAGAAGGTTATCAAATCATTATTTGTAATATAGAGAATAAAGATAGATACATACATATGCTGAAGCAAAATAACATTGCAGGTGTTATTTTGACAAGAGCAGTTTTTAAAAGTGTAGGAAAAATTCCATTTCCGTTTGTTGTGATCGATGAGCAACAATCACATGGAAATTATTATGAAAGTGGACAGAGAGCTGTTTCTTTATTAAAAGAGAAAGGGTGTCACTTTCTTGCATATTTCGGTGAGGGAGAAGAAAGTGAAGAAATGGAAGATCATATAGCAGGGTTTTTAGACGCTGTTTGGGATGAAGGAATCTCTTATCGAGAAGAATGTGTACAAGGGTATACAAATAAACAATTTATTAAATTATTGCAAAACAATCCGTATGTAGATGGAATTGTAGCCTCAAGTGATCAGATTGCTATTGAGTTAATTCGGTCAGCGAGATTTCTAAATATACATATACCAGATAAATTAAAAATTGTTGGACCGAACGGGAGTATAGAGTGTGAATGGATAGGTTCATCACTACCGACAATTGAAAGCTATGTCAAAGATAACGGAAAAGTAGCTTTTCAACAATTAAAAGGAAAAATAAAAAAGTAAAAGGTGCGTTTTATACGCACCTTTTTATAATGTAATTGCGGCAATAAAGCCAAATATAAGTAACGGTATATTGTAATGTAGAAAAGTGGGTACACATGTATCCCATATATGATGGTGCTGACCATCAGCATTTAAACCGGATGTTGGTCCAAGGGTACTATCCGATGCTGGAGATCCTGCGTCACCTAGTGCTCCGGCTGTACCGATAATTGCAATTGTGGCCATTGGACTAAATCCAAGCTGAATGCAAAGAGGTACAAAAATGGTTGTTAAGATAGGGATGGTTGAAAAGGATGAACCAATTCCCATCGTAACGAGAAGTCCAATAACGAGCATAAGAAATGCAGCGAGTGGTTTGTTATTTCCGATTATATGTGCACTCGTTTGCACCAGAGATTCAACATGTCCTGTTTTTCGAAGAACAGCGCCGAATCCAGCGGCAGCAATCATAACAAAGCCAATGAAGGACATCATACGCATTCCGCTTGTTAATATCGCATCTGCTTCTTTAAGTGGTAGACTGCCACTAACTGATAAGACGATAATACCTGCTAAAGCACCGAAAATCATTGATTCGGTTGTTAATTGAACAGTTAATGTAGCAATAATAGATAATAACCCGAAAGTAATGCTACGTTTTGTATAGGGAACGATTTCATTTTCGGTAGTATGAATTTGTTCTGTTTCATACGTACGAGGTTTTCGGTACGTAATGAATACCGCTACACATAATCCAATAATCATACCAATTGCTGGAATAGTCATTGCTTTTGGAATAAGTGTGACATCAAATGTAAGGCCGCTTTGCGCAGCGTTGGTTTGTAATACGTCATGATAAATTTTTCCGAATCCTGCAGGGATCCACATATAAGGAGTAATCAATCCAAATGTAATAATACATGTGACAAGTCTGCGATCCACTTTCAGCTCATTTAATACTTTTAAAAGTGCTGGAATTAAGATGGGGATGAAAGCAATGTGAACAGGAATCAAATTTTGTGAGAAACAAGCCATCGTTAAAATAATGAATAAAATAAGTATTTTAGAATAAACTTGTTTTTTCGTGTCTTGTTCATTGCCAATCCATTTTAATGCAGTTTGAATCATAGCATCTGGAAGTCCTGTTTTGGAAAGGGAAATAGCGAAACCACCAAGCATTGCATAACTTAAAGCGATTGGAGCACTATTTCCAAGACCAGTTGTAAAAGTGTTAATCGTTTCTGAAATACCGAGTCCGCCGATAATTCCGCCTGTTAAAGCTCCAACAATGATGGCGACAATGACCTGGACACGTAACAAACTAAGCAATAGCATAATTGCTACTGCGACGAGTACAGCGTTCATAATAAATGTAATCTCCCTAAATATTTATTCTGTTAAGACAAGTAAATATGAAATGTTTTGCTATGTTTATACATACTTGCGACATATTATTATAAAATGTTTTCTATGAAATGTAAAAGAGCCTTTTGTTACTAATGCTGAAAAGCTAGCTCTTGTTTAATTGATTGCAAAGAATTAGCGAATAATTCTGGTTCTTCTAAATCAGGAGAATGTGCTGAATTTGGGAACCAAATCATCTTTTTTATAGGCGCTTCAATAATATCGCAATATTCTTGAACGAGTGCATAAGGAGTTTGATAATCATAGCGACCAGAACAAAAATAAACTGGAATAGATAAACTTGAGATAGAAGAAAAGAAATCGATTGTCAGCATTTCTTCCCATAAAACGCCAGATTTTAAATTTCCTGCGAGAAACTTGAACCAATCTAATAGCGTATACTCAGGAGAAAAGAAACCTTTTCGTATGAAAGAAAAGGAAGATCCGTTTTGGATTGCGCCTCCAAATGTGCCAAGCCACTTTCTTTGAATAATGAGACGTCTCGTATCTAAAAATGGTGGTTTGCCTAATTTTAAAAGGGAAGCTAATGCCTTTTTATGATCATGTTTTTTTGCAGAATGAATTAAATGTTGATATAGCAATTCTTCATTTTGTTTCATATGTACAATTTGCCCAATACCGATGTAAGCCTCGATATACTTTGGATATTGATGTGCTATGTTAAGCCCAATAATACTTCCCCAAGAATGACCAGCGAGAAATAGTTTTTGTTTGTTGAACCTTTTAAGTACATATTGAATCACTTCTTTTGCATCGGAAACGAATTGTTCGATTGTGAAATTTGCTCCGAAATCTTTCAGTGAAAAGGATTTACCAGCCCCGCGCTGATCCCAATTAATAACAATAAATTGCTTCTCTAATTCTTTTTGAAAATGGCGAATAAATCCGATTTGTGCCATCCCAGGTCCGCCGTGACAGCATAATAAAATAGGTTGCTCTACGTTTTGTCCACGCATAAGGAGAGTTTGTTTTCGATTATTAATCATAACGCTTTCTATCGTAGCGATACTATTAGGAATGAGTTGTTTGTTTTCATTATAGAACTGAGGGGTGTAGCTACGAAAAAGCATATTGAAAACCTCCTTTTGTGAAATCGTATGAATCGCACAGGCTATTCATTTTGCATATACTGTTAGAAAATCATTGTAACATACCATACTAGTGTCATTTCAACACGGGAGGAGGGAAATTGTGACGATTGGAGAAATTATAGATGGTTTAAATAGACGTGAACCCATCGCTATTATAGCAAAACGTCTTGAAATAAGCCCGTATACATTATCGAAGAAATTAAGATTGATTGGATACGAATATGATGGAGAGCAGAAGAAACGTATTTTTGTAGGAGATGGAGAAGAACCACGTCACTTACAACTCCAAGAAGCGACCGCCCTTCAATATGAGAAAACAGATTATCAATTGTTAATTTATGAGCAATTACAAAGCATTTATGAATTATTAAGAAAAAGAGAAGAAGTAATTGTACCAATTATGAGTAAAAGTACAGAGAAGAAGAGACGAACCTTTTCTATTAATACAGAAATATTATCACAATTGGACCTTATATCAGAATCGAAAGGAGTTCAAAAATCTAAACTTGTAGAAGAGGCGTTGCACCAATTTTTACAGCAATATGAAGTTGACAAAACATCACATTTTGATAACTAAAGAAAAGGATACTATGTTCATTGGAAGAACGAGTATCCTTTTTATGATGTATATTACATATAAAATAGAGGATCAGTATAAATCCTTTATGGCGTGAAAAATGAAATTTATTATTAGAGAAACACTTAATTTACTTTTTGAATTCTTCCATCAATAACTGGCTGAATTGGTTCTTTTAATTGTTTTACGTAATCGACTAACGCTTCAAAGTCGTTTGGACCAGTTTCTGCATTTTTACCATTTTTAAATGATACGAATCCGTCACCGCCAGAAGCTAAGAAGGCATTTGCAACTACGCTATACATTTTAGATGGAGATAATTCTTCACCGTTTGTTAAACGTATATTTGTAACTTTTTCACCGTTTGGTTTATTTGCATCCCACGTATATTGAATACCTGAAATTTGAAGCATTCTTGTTGTTCCTTTTTGCCATTGCTGATTTAAAATATCGCGAATGTCTTGACCTGTTAAATCTACTTTAATTAATTGATTTCCAAAAGGTTGAATGCCGTATAACTCACCCCACGTAATATCACCAGCATCTAAGTCATTACGAATGCCACCAGGATTCATGAGGGCGATTTGAGTTTGCATTGTTTGACGCTGAGCATCGGCAACTAAATTTCCAAGAGTGGACTCACCAGCATCATTTTGTTTACGGTCGATAGGTGCTGTAGATTTTCCGACTACTTCATTTACAAGTGGTGCAATTTTTTCTTTATATTGATCTAGTTTTTTCTTTACTTGTTTATCAGGTTCTACACCTTCATGATACGTTGTAACAACTTCAGCTTTTTTCTTTACAATATCCTTTGTTTTACGATCAATTGTTACATCCACATCTGAGAAAGCCGTTCCGTATGAATTTGCTTGGACAATTAGTTTATTATTTACTGTACCATTTACATACGTATGACTATGTCCACCGAAAATAACATCAACTTCTGGGTCTGTTTCATTTGCAATTCGAGTAAGATCGCCATTTGTTACCCCAGACTCATCGGTTGTTCCACCGACATGAGCAAGAACGACGATAGATTTAACGCCGAGACGTTTTAATTGTTGTGTTGATTTATTAATTGCTTCTACTTCATCAGTAATTTGTACATTGTTAAGCATCGTAGGCATAACGACATTTGGTGTATCAGTTGTAACAACCCCAATGAATCCTACAGGAACACCATCTACCATTTTTACAGTAAACGGTGGTAAAAATAAGCGGCCAGTTGATTTGTTGTAGAAGTTAGCAGCTACATAGGGGAAGTTAGCTCCTTTGAAATTTCCTGTTTTTTCATGATATCCACCGTAAATGAGGCGTTGCATTTCATCAATACCTTCATCAAATTCATGGTTTCCGATTGTACCAACATCAAATTTTAAGTCATTTAAAAATTCAATTGTCGGTTCATCTTGTAATAATGCTGAAACTGGTGGACTAGCTCCGACGATATCACCAGCATGTACGAGAAGTGTATTAGGGTTTTGTTTTTTACGTTCTTTTAAATAAGTAGCTAAGTAATCAGCGCCACCAGCTTCTTTATTATTGATTTTTTTAACAGTATCTAGTTGTCCATGGAAATCATTAATACCAAGCATTTGTACGTCTATGTAGCGGTTTTGTTCAGCTGGATTCTGAGATGGGGGAGCGGCAAATACGCTTGAAAAAGTAATGGTGCTTAAAACAGCAACGGCAGGAATAATTTTTTTCCACATAATATAATTCTCCTTTTTTTATAATCTGACATCATACGACATAATTTTAATAGATTCATAGGATTATAGCTACACAAAAATTTAGTCTTTTCGAAAAATTAACATATTTACAAAAAGTGAATAATAGAGTAAAGACCCTTTTTTATTGTCGATTTCATCGTGTATCTACTATAATGGAGAAAAAAGTAAAAGGTGAGTAGCATGAAGAAAAAGAAACAAAGACAAATGCAAAGACAATCGCAAGTGAATCAACCAAAGAAAGAAACACTTACATTAGGCGATCAATTAAATGATTCACTCATGCAACAATTAAAGAGTAAGAAGAAAGAGTTGCAAGTGAGAGAAGAGGAAAAAGAGGCAGCTGAACTGGAAAGAAAGCGCCAAGAACAAAAAGAACGTGAAAAGAATAAATCATTTGAAGAACTGCTAAGTGAAAGTAACCTTACTTGGAAAGACTTTAAATAATAAAAAATGATCAGTGAAATACCACTGATCATTTTTTGACGAGCTTGTAAGAAAAGGGGAGTTAGAATGAGAAAAAATGTCGTTGTTCCACATGAAAACCATTGGAGTGAAAAATTTCAAATGGAGGCTAAAAGATTAAAATCAGCGATGCCAGAAACGGTAAAAATTCATCATATTGGAAGTACGTCAGTTCCTGGACTGGCAGCTAAACCTATTATTGATATGATCATGGAAGTAGAAAATATCGAAAGAGTAGATGGGTGGAATGAACGATTTATAGAGCTTGGTTACATCGTAAAAGGGGAAAATGGTATTTCAAGACGCCGATATTTTATTCATGGAACTGAAGAAAAACGTTCGTATCATTTACACGTGTTTGAAAAAGGAAATCCAGAGATAGTAAGGCATTTAGCATTTCGTGATTATATGATGGCTCATTGTGAAGAAGCAGAGACATATGCAACCTTAAAGAAAGAATTAGCCGAAAAGTATACATATGATGGCGCGTTATATACGGAAGGAAAAAATGAGTTTGTGCGCAATGTGGATGAAAAAGCGAAAGAATGGAGAAAAAATAACGTGAATGAATGAATTCACGTTATTTTTTAACTATATAAAAGTGTTATGTAAACTGTACGTATGTTTTGACTTTTGGGATGAATCTTGTTGAAATAAAGTTGTGGCTTATAAAAAATGTAACAATGAAAGGGAGACGACTGTGCATATTCCAACAACTACACTTCATAATGGCGTGAAAATGCCGATGATTGGTCTAGGCGTATATAAAGCGAAAGAAGGAGACGAAGTAAAGCAAGCAGTAAAAACAGCGTTAGAAGTTGGATACCGTTCGATTGATACAGCAACTGTATATGAAAATGAAAGCGGTGTCGGAGAGGCGATACGTGAATCAGGAATTCCAAGAGAAGATCTATTTATTACAACAAAAGTATGGAACGACGATCAAGGATATGAGGAGACACTCGAGGCATTTGAAAAGAGTTTAAAAAAATTACAAATGGACTATGTAGATTTATATTTAATACATTGGCCGGTAAGAGGGAAGTATGTTGATACGTACCGAGCTTTGGAAAAATTGTATGAAGAAGGTAAAGTGCGCGCGATTGGTGTTTCTAATTTTCATAAACATCATTTAGAACTATTATTACCAAATTGCAAAGTGAAGCCGATGGTAAACCAAGTGGAACTTCATCCGATGTTGACGCAATTTGAGTTGCGCAATTATTGTCAAGATGAGCAAATTCAAATGGAAGCATGGAGTCCGTTAATGAGGGGCGGAGAAGTATTCCAGCATCCAATCATTCAGGCTATTGCTAACAAATATGAAAAAACACCTGCACAAGTTATATTAAGGTGGGATATTCAAAGCGGGATTGTTACAATTCCTAAATCTGTTACACCATCTCGTATTAAAGAAAACTTTACTATTTTTGATTTTGCACTAACTGAAGAAGAGATACGTCAAATTAACACGTTGAATCGTGATTTACATGTAGGAACGAATCCTGATAAATATGATACGTTATAAAAAAGACTGTCTCCTGATACTGGAGACAGTCTTCTATTTATCGGTAATTCGATATTTTTAACGATGCAAAGCATATGTGTCATATTTAACAATCTTTTGAAGTTGTATATATTCTTCTTTTGTTAAAGGTAACTGTTGGCTAGCTCGTATATTTTCCTGTAATTGTTGAAGCGAGCTTGCACCAGGTATAACAGCTGCAACAGTCTTATTATGTAAGCAATATTGAATAGCTGTTCCTGTTAAAGAGCGTTCTCCAATCGTTTCTTTTACACTCGCTAGAGTTGTATGTAATTCATCGTAAGAATAAGAAAGATAATCCTTTTCCTTTACTCTTTCTATTTTTCTTGCATTGTTGTCAGTTAAAATTCCTTTTGCAAGTGGCCCGCGGGCAATCACGCTAATTTGGTGTTCATTCAGAAGTGGGAACCATTCTTCAGGGCGACGATTTAAAAGGCTATATTCCATTAGTACACTAACGATGTTTGAGCGTTTTGCATACTCACGAACGACATTTGGGCGTATAGAAGAAATACCGTAATGGCGAATAATACCTTCCTTTTTCAATTCTTCAAAAGCTTCAATTGTTTCATCTATTGGATCTTCAATCGTTCCGCCATGAAGTTGGTAAAGGTCAATATAATCAGTTTGAAGTCTACGTAAACTTTCCTTTACTTCAGTCTTTATGTAAGCTTTAGAAGGATCCCAAGACCAGCCATTTTTTTCTTCTGTCCAACGATTTCCAACCTTCGTTGTAAGTACAATTTGGTCTCTTCTTCCCTTCAAGGCTTTTCCAACAAATTCTTCATTTAATCCGTAATCATATAAATCTGCTGTATCAAAAAAATTAATTCCTAAATCGATCGCTTCATCGATAATATGCATAGCTTCTGTTTCAGATGTACCGAGAGACATACAGCCAAGGCCCATTTCTGTAACAAACAAATCTGAGTTTCCTAATTGACGTTTTTTCATAGGTCAACCTCCTTACCTTTATTGTACGAGAGGGAAAAGAGGTTGACAAACGTTTACTTTTCGCTGCGCATTAACTGCCCGTAAAAGCATGATTAATGTTTCACTTTATTTGCTGTAATCCACTCTTGTACAGTTGTATACTCTTTGCTATATTGCTTTAGCTTATGGCGAATTTGCCATGCTTTTCCGACTAAAGTGACGCGATTTGGTAAAATATAAACTTTCATTTCTATCACGCTCCTTTCAATGTGGTAAAATGTATGAGGAAAGAATAGGAAATAGAACAGGGAGATGAAGTAGTGTGAGTAATCTTGCAGAGAGAACAGTAAAAACTGAGCCGATTTTTGATGGTAGAGTTATAAAAGTTCGTGTTGATGATGTAGTATTACCAAATGGAGCAATGAGTAAACGTGAAATTGTAAATCACCCTGGTGCAGTTGCTATTATTGCTATTACTGATGAGGGGAAAATTGTGCTTGTTGAGCAGTATCGTAAAGCACTTGAAAAGGCGATTATAGAAATTCCGGCTGGCAAGTTAGAACCTGGTGAAAAACCTGAGGTAACAGCAGTTCGTGAATTAGAAGAGGAAACAGGATATGTATGTGAAAATATGGAGCTCATTACTTCTTTCTATACATCTCCAGGATTCGCAGATGAAATTTTATATGTATATAAAGCGACAGGTTTGACAAAAAAAGAAAATAAAGCTGAGTTAGATGAAGATGAGTTTGTGGAATTAATGGAAGTATCGTTAGAAGAAGCGATTACTCTTATGAAAGATCTTCGTATTCATGATGCGAAGACGATGTTTGCAGTACAATATTTACAACTACAAAAATAAACACTCGCCAAAGGCGAGTGTTTTTTAATTGATTTTTGCATATACACGTGCATCACGTAAGCTACCATCTGGTGCTAGGAAATCATTTTCCATTGTACCTTCTAGAATGAATTCTAGACGTTCTGCTAAGCTACATGCATTTATATTTGTTGCATCAGTACGAATTTCAATTCTTCTAGCGCCTAGTTTATCAAAGGCGAACTGAATTGCACCTTTAACAGCTTCGGTCATATAGCCTTGTTTTGTATAGGCACTATGTAGCCAGAAGTGAAGTGAAAACTTTGGAATATCCCAGTTTTCAGGCTTTAGTGTAATTGCTCCGATGAATGTACCAGATACTTTATCGTATAAGTGAAAATCAAGTGTTTCACGAAGTAAAAACTGTCCGTGAGCTTCGCGAACAATTTCTTCAGCACTCTCTTCTGTTTCAGCGTTAATTGGTATCCACGGTACTAAGTCTTCTAGAGAAGCTTGGATTGCTTCATATACTTCTGCACCATCACCTGGAAATGGTTTACGAACTTGCAAGCGTTCAGTTTGAAATAATGTTGGAAAATCTAATAATAATGGTTTCAAGAGAAATCCCTCCTATTCTCTACTTTTTAGTTTAGCAAAGTAGAGCGGAATTTCAATGTTAATTCGTCATACTTTTTTCTTTCTTTCATACATTTTTAATAAGAGTGTGAACGGAGGGAAGAAAAATGTGGCGAAAAAATTGGCAAGACCGTGTAATGTCTCACATACAGGAAAACTCTTCATTATATATATTTAACGCCGTTTTATTATTGATGGGAGTAATATTCGGAGCCATTCTGGTGAATAGTTTACAAATCAATCAAAAACAAGATTTATCATTTTATTTACAACGTTTTTTTGGACAAGTCTCTAAAGGAGAATTTGCTATTGCGGGCGAAATGTTTCGAGAAAGTTACTTTTCGCAATTAAAATACATCGGGTTTATTTGGATTTTAGGGATTTCAATTATTGGATTACCACTTATTTTTATTTTATTATTTGTAAAAGGAGTTGTCGTTGGATTTACAGTTGGTTTTTTAGTAAGTCAGCATGGATGGAATGGACTATTATTAGCATTTGTATCTGTTTTGCCACAAAATTTAATTATCATTCCAGTCTTTCTCGTTATGACAACTATTGCTGCAAGTTTTTCTTTACGGATGATTAGGCATCAATTTATTAGAAAAATAACCGAGCCACTATTACCATTATTAATCCGTTATACATGCTTCTTTCTCGTAATTGGAGTAGTGTTAGCACTTGCTTCTAGTGTGGAGGCTTACGCATCACCAGTTTTAATGAAAGAAGTCGTTGAGGCTATTAATAAAAAATAAATACTTTTTGAGAATAATTATCAATTTGTTTTTATTGTTTTTTCTTTTGACAGAAGCCCTTCTTCTGATATAATGGTGTAAGAGTGGCGAGGAGGGAGTAGTACCGAATGGAAGAAAGAATTGAACGAATTAAGAAGCAATTACATGCAGCGAGCTACAAATTAACACCGCAACGTGAAGCAACAGTTCGTGTGCTGCTAGAAAATGAAGAAGATCATTTAAGCGCAGAAGATGTTTACCTCCTTGTAAAAGAAAAGTCGCCAGAGATCGGATTAGCAACCGTCTATCGAACTTTAGAACTATTATCTGAGTTAAAAGTTGTCGATAAGATTAACTTCGGAGACGGTGTTTCACGCTATGACTTACGCCAAGAAGGTGCGCAGCGTTTCCACCATCATTTGATTTGTACACAATGTGGTGCTGTACAAGAAATACAAGAAGATTTACTTGGTGAAGTGGAAAGGAAAGTAGAACGAGACTGGAGCTTTAAGGTGAAAGATCATCGTTTAACATTCCATGGAATTTGTAAAAATTGTCAAGAAAATGAAACGGATGAAAAATAACCTTTTCCTATTTATCTAGGAAGAGGTTTTTTATTTGAATAAGGTATAAATTGGTGAAAGCTTGGCATATGTTGTAATAACTTATATTTTGGAGGAATTTACAATGCGCCGAGCTTTAAAATTAACTTTTGATGGAATAAAAGTATTTTTATTATTTACAAGTTGTACGATTTTGTTTTATTTCGCTATACTATGGATAAATGAAGAATATGAAAGCTATCATCGTTATGAAAAACCTAAAGAAGAGACTGTAGAAAAAGTATCAGGGAATGAAGAACCGGCAAAGGATGCTTTCGTAAATAGAATGATGTTTTTCTATGAAAATGGGGAGTAGTGTAGAGTGGAAGATCAATTAAAAGATTTTATTCATTATATGGTTGTCGAAAAAGGATTAGCAAAGAATACAGTAGTATCTTATGAACGGGATTTAAAAAGCTACGTAAAGTATTTGCAAAATGTGGAACAGACGAAAACTTTTCATGAAGTGACCCGTTTACACATTGTTAACTTTTTGCAGTATTTAAAAGAGAACGGAAAATCTTCGAAAACATTGGCGCGTCATATCGCATCAATTCGTTCGTTCCACCAATTTTTACTTCGTGAACGAGCGGTAGAACACGACCCATCCGTACATATTGAAACGCCACAAGGGGAACGGAAATTACCAAAAGTATTATCAGTTGATGAAGTAGAGGCGTTACTTCAAACACCAAAAATGACAAGTGCTTTTGGGATTCGTGATAAGGCGATGCTAGAGTTACTGTATGCGACAGGACTTCGTGTTTCAGAATTGATTGCACTCAATTTAGAAGATGTACATTTAACAATGGGATTTGTTCGTTGCATAGGGAAAGGGAATAAAGAAAGAATTATTCCACTAGGAAGTTTAGCAACGGAAGCGATTCAAAAGTATATTGAAAAAGGAAGAAGAGAATTAATGGGGAAAAAAGTAGTAGATGCACTCTTTTTAAACCATCATGGTAATCGATTATCAAGACAAGGATTTTGGAAAATATTAAAACGATTAGCGAAAGAAGCAAATATTGAAAAAGAGCTTACACCTCATACGTTGCGTCATTCGTTTGCTACGCACTTATTAGAAAATGGAGCAGATTTACGTGCTGTACAAGAAATGCTTGGACATGCAGATATTTCAACGACGCAAATCTATACGCACGTTTCAAAAACTAGATTAAAAGATGTATATAAACAGTTTCATCCGAGAGCATAGTTACTATGCTCTTTTTTTCATAGATTAAGAGGGGAAGAGCGTTTCACAGAAACTTCACAAACATTTCGTATATTGTTTTCAGCAGAAGACTGGAATATTACAATGTATTTCCTCTATACTAAATAAAGTATAAAGGAGGAAATGATGATGAAAAAACTGATTATAACTTTATTTATCGCGATGCTAGCGTTGGCTGGCTGTAATACAAACAAAGAAGAACCGAAAAAAGAACAGAAACTTGAAGCTGTAAAAGTAGCAGTACAAACAAATCCGAAAGAAATTAAACCAGGTGAAAAAACAGAAGTACAAGCACTTGTTACACAAGGGAAAGAAAAAGTAACGGATGCCGATGATGTAAAGTTTGAAATTTGGAAAGATGGCGACGAAAAACACGAGATGTTAGATGGTAAGCATAAAGGAAAAGGTGTTTATGCAGTAGAGAAAACATTCGAAACGGATGGAGTATACCATATTATCGCTCACACAAATGCACGTGAAATGCACGTTATGCCAGAAGTAAAAGTTGCTGTAGGAAATGCGAAAGTAGAAGATGCAAAAAAAGAAAATAGTGATCACAGTGCAGGACATGGAGATCATAAAAGTGACACAATGATCCATCTTATGGCTGGAGACATAAAGGCAAATGCTGAATCTACAATGAAAGTTCATTTAAAACAAAAAGAAGAAGCCCTAACTGGTGCTGAAGTACAACTAGAGATTTGGAAAGATGGTGTTGAAAAACACGAATTTATTCCAGCGAAAGAAGGGAATAAAGGAGAGTATGAAACAAAACATACTTTCAAAGAGAACGGTGCTTACAAAGTGAAAGTACATGTAAGAAAAGGCGAATTGCATGAACATAAAGAAGAAACAATAGAAGTAAAATAAAAAGTAGCTCTTTAGAGCTACTTTTTATTTTTAATATGAAGAAATAAATCATAAAAAAATTAGCACTTCGTTGCAGAATGGATTACAATAGAAGTGTGAAGAAAATAAGAAATTCTACGAAAATGTATTAAAAAGAAAGCGTAAACATGTTATGATATCAGTATCAGATGTCTGACATCTGACTTAGAAAAAACTAGAAATGTTTTTGAATCGTTTCAAGTAAACGAAATAGGTTAGAAAATGATTTAAAGAAGTACTGTTTGACAATGAGAATTCTTTTGGATAACAGTTTCACTTTATAGCGTTTTGAACATACTACAAGAAGTAGAACTGAACTTATAGGAGGTCGCAGTTATGAATAAATATAAACGTATATTCCTAGTCGTAATGGACTCTGTGGGAATCGGTGAAGCACCAGATGCTGAGCAATTTGGTGATTTAGGATCTGAC
Organism: Bacillus sp. B2-WWTP-C-10-Post-4; assembly: GCF_009183805.1. Taxonomy (NCBI): domain Bacteria; kingdom Bacillati; phylum Bacillota; class Bacilli; order Caryophanales; family Bacillaceae; genus Bacillus; species Bacillus sp. B2-WWTP-C-10-Post-4. Next base: position 44,869 of record NZ_WEII01000007.1, read on the forward strand.
ACAATTGGTCACATTGCTGAACATATGAATGGGTTACAAATGCCTAACATGGTGAAATTAGGTCTTGGTAACATTCGAGAAATGAAAGGTATCTCTAAAGTAGAGAAACCACTTGGATATTACACAAAAATGCAAGAGAAATCTACTGGTAAAGATACAATGACAGGTCACTGGGAAATCATGGGCCTTTACATTGATACACCATTCCAAGTGTTCCCGGAAGGATTCCCGAAAGAATTACTTGATGAATTAGAAGAAAAAACAGGCCGTAAAATTATCGGTAATAAGCCAGCTTCAGGAACTGAGATTCTTGATGAACTTGGTCAAGAGCAAATGGAAACAGGCTCTTTAATCGTTTATACTTCTGCTGATAGCGTATTACAAATTGCAGCACACGAAGAAGTAGTGCCACTTGATGAGTTATATAAAATCTGTAAAATTGCACGTGAATTAACATTAGATGAGAAATACATGGTAGGTCGTGTTATTGCTCGTCCATTCGTTGGTGAACCTGGAAACTTTACACGTACACCAAACCGTCATGACTATGCACTAAAACCATTCGGCCGTACAGTAATGAATGAATTAAAAGATAGTGACTACGATGTAATTGCTATCGGTAAAATCTCTGATATTTATGATGGCGAAGGGGTAACGGAATCACTTCGTACGAAGTCTAACATGGATGGAATGGATAAGCTTGTAGATACATTAAATATGGACTTTACAGGTCTTAGCTTCTTAAACTTAGTTGACTTTGATGCATTATTCGGCCACCGCCGTGATCCACAAGGATACGGAGAAGCTCTGCAAGAATATGATGCACGTCTTCCAGAAGTATTCGCAAAACTAAAAGAAGATGATTTATTACTAATTACAGCAGACCACGGTAATGATCCAATTCATCCTGGTACTGACCATACACGTGAATATGTACCATTATTAGCATATAGCCCAAGCATGAAAGAAGGCGGACAAGAGTTACCACTTCGTCAAACATTTGCTGATATTGGTGCAACAGTAGCAGAAAACTTCGGTGTGAAAATGCCAGAATACGGAACAAGCTTCTTAAACGAGCTAAAGAAATAGGGGGATAAACAAATGAATCGTGAACTTATTACAAAATCAGCTTCATACTTAAAAGAGAAATTTCAAGAGACACCACAAGTAGGACTAATCCTTGGATCAGGACTAGGTGTATTAGCAGACGAAATTGAGAACGCAGTAACAGTACCTTACAGTGAAATCCCTGAGTTCCCAGTATCAACTGTAGAAGGCCATGCAGGTCAACTAGTATTCGGTACACTTCAAGGTGTAACAGTAGTAGCAATGCAAGGACGTTTCCACTTCTATGAAGGATACGACATGCAAAAAGTAACATTCCCAGTTCGTGTTATGAAAGAACTAGGTGTAGAAACAGTTGTTGTAACAAACGCAGCTGGTGGTGTAAATACATCATTTGAGCCAGGCGATCTTATGTTAATTTCAGACCACATTAACTTCATGGGTACGAATCCATTAATCGGACCAAATGATTCTGAAATGGGCGTACGTTTCCCTGATATGTCTACGTCATATACGGTAGAACTTCGCGAAATGGCGAAACAAGTTGCAGCAGACTTAAATATTAAAGTACAAGAAGGTGTATACGTAGGAATGACAGGTCCTGTATATGAAACACCTGCTGAAATTCGTATGCTTCGTACACTTGGCGGAGATGCAGTTGGTATGTCAACAGTACCTGAAGTAATTGTAGCGCGTCATGCTGGTATGAAAGTATTAGGTATTTCTTGTATTTCAAATATGGCAGCTGGTATTTTAGATCAGCCACTTCACCACGATGAAGTAATTGAAACGACAGAACGTGTTAAAGCGAACTTCTTAGCATTAGTAAAAGCAATCGTAAAACAAATGAAGGGGTGACCTCACAATGAGAATGGTGGACCTAATTGCAAAAAAACGTGACGGACATGCATTAACGACAGAAGAAATTAATTTTATTGTTGAAGGATATACAAATGGTGATATTCCTGATTATCAAGTAAGTTCACTTGCAATGGCAATTTTCTTCCAAGATATGAACGATCAAGAGCGTGCTGATTTAACGATGGCAATGGTAAATAGCGGTGATACAATCGACTTATCAGCTATTGAAGGTGTAAAAGTAGATAAGCATTCAACAGGTGGTGTTGGTGATACAACGACACTTGTATTAGGTCCATTAGTAGCTGCTTTAGATGTACCAGTAGCGAAAATGTCTGGACGCGGTTTAGGACATACTGGTGGTACAATTGATAAATTAGAAGCAGTCCCAGGATTCCATGTGGAAATTGAAAACGATGAATTCATGCGTCTTGTAAATGAAAACAAAATCGCAGTTATCGGCCAAAGTGGTAACTTAACGCCTGCTGATAAAAAGTTATATGCACTTCGTGATGTAACAGCAACAGTAAACTCAATTCCGCTTATTGCAAGTTCGATTATGAGTAAAAAAATTGCTGCTGGTGCAGATGCAATTGTTCTTGATGTAAAAACTGGAGCAGGTGCATTTATGAAAACGGATGAAGATGCAAAACGTTTAGCAGAAGCAATGGTACGTATCGGTAATAACGTTGGTCGTAACACGATGGCAGTTATTTCGGATATGAGTCAACCACTTGGTGAAGCTATTGGTAATGCACTAGAAGTACAAGAAGCAATTGATACATTACAAGGTAAAGGGCCGAAAGATTTAGAAGAGTTATGTTTAACACTTGGAAGTCAAATGGTGTACCTTGCCGGACAAGCTTCATCTTTAGAAGATGCACGTGAAAAGCTAATTGAAGTAATGAACAACGGAAAAGCGCTAGAATCATTTAAAACGTTCTTATCAGCGCAAGGCGGCGACGCATCTGTTGTTGATGATCCTTCTAAATTGCCACAAGCACAATTTAAAATTGAAGTGGAAGCGAAAGAAGACGGATATGTATCAGAAATCGTTGCAGACGAAATCGGAACAGCAGCAATGCTTTTAGGAGCAGGACGTGCAACGAAAGAGTCTGAAATTGATTTAGCAGTTGGTCTAATGCTGCGCAAAAAAGTAGGCGATAGCGTGAAGCAAGGTGAATCCCTTGTTACAATTTACGCAAACCGCGAAAATGTTGAAGATGTAAAAGCGAAAATTTATGAGAACATGAAGATTTCTAAAGAACATGTAGATGCACCAACTTTAGTACACGGTATCGTAACGAAGTAATAAAAAAGCTGAGGAGATTTCTCCTTGGCTTTTTTTACTATTTTTTGTTTATAATAATAATGGGTGAAATTATGATTAGAATTTGTGCAGTAACAAAAACAGATGAAGTATTATATGATGTTTCTCTAGAAGAAACAAAGAAAGACCATATTGTATGGTATTGGCTAGATTTATATAAGCCAACGAAAGAAGAGTATACATATATTCTGCAAGACCATTTTAAGTTCCATCCCCTTGCAATTGAAGACTGTATAGAATATGTACAGAGGCCAAAAGTTGATTTTTATGATGGATATAACTTTTTAGTACTTCATGCATTTGGGGAAGATGGACTAGAACCGCACGAAATCGATTTATTTATTAGTGATCGTTATATTGTTTCTTTCCACTTTTCTCATAACAATGCAATCGAAAGAGTATGGAAAACACTTGGAGAAAAGAAGCGTATTAAAAATAGTCCTTTACACGTAGCTCATACAATTATCGACCAAATTGTAGATGACTATTTTGCGCCTGTATATTACATTGAGGATCATTTAAATGCAATTGATGATAATTTAACGGGGGAGACAGCAGGAAGTGTATTAGAAGAGGTATTTGATATACGTACAGATTTATCAAAGCTAAGGCGTACAATCATTCCGATGCGTGATTTATTATATCGTATTTTAAATTCGACTCGTTTTTACGGTATAAGCGATCATGAAATTTACTTTAAAGATATACATGATCATTTGCTTAAACTAACAGAAATGATTGAGGCAAGCCGAGAGTTAACAGCAGATATTCGGGATAGTTATTTTTCATTAAACTCACATCATATGAATAACATTATGAAAACATTAACTGTATTCTCGACTATTTTCATGCCATTAACATTTATTGCGGGAGTATATGGAATGAACTTTACGCATATGCCAGAGCTTGGTGGACAATATAGTTATTTTATTTGTCTACTTATTATGGCACTAATTGGCGGCGGAATGATGGCCTGGTTTTATAAAAAAGGATGGTTTAAGTAAAAAAACACCGAGGATTTCCTCGGTGTTTTTTTAACCAATAGCATGTAATACAAACATAGCTAAGAATAAGCATGTAATGATATACATAGATGGTGCGACTTCTTTACGCTTTCCAAGAGCAACTTTTAAGATAGGGTAAGCAATAAATCCGAACGCAATGCCATCAGCGATACTATATGTGAGCGGGATCATAACGATAATTAAGAATGCTGGAAATCCTTCTGAAAAGTCATTCAGAGGAATTTGTTGAATGCTTGTAATCATCAGACCGCCAATAATAATTAAGATTGGTGCAATGGCACTATCAGGAATTAATTTGACAAATGGAAGAGCAAACAGTGATGCAAAGAATAGCAATCCAGTAACGATAGACGTCAGACCTGTCTTACCACCTGCAGTAATACCTGCGGCACTTTCTACTGTTGAAACGGTAGGACTTGTGCCAAATAGACCACATGTCATTGCTGAAATTGCATTGGCTTGGTAAGCACGTGGGAATTTACGATCATCTTCTAATAAACCGTGCAGAAGTCCCATGTTCTCAAAAATAAGCACCATGCTTAAAGAGAATGTTGCAATCCAAAATGGTAAGGAAGAAAGTTTCCCAAATGACATAGCTCCAAACACATCACCGTAATTAGCGAATGAGAATGAACTATTTCCCACTTGACTCGTATCCACAAGACCAAATAGCCATGCGATACCAGTTCCTATTGCAATCGTCCATAAAAAGTTTCCACGTACGTTACGAATAAATAATACAAGTGCAATGATAAGAGTAAGTAATGTCGCAAGAACGACAGGATTACTTAATTTCCCCATTGCCACAGCAGTATTTGGGTTCGAAACGACTAAACCACCTTTTTGCAATCCGATAAACGCTAAAAATAATCCGATGCCGACAGTAATCGCTTCCTTTAATGACTTTGGAATTGATACTGATAGCACGCGAGCGATTGGTGTAAAAGCGGCAATTGCAAAAATAATACCAGAGATAAAGACAGCAGCCAATGCTTCTTGCCAAGTTAGTCCAAGCGTATGCACAGCTGTGTACGTGAAGAATGCATTTACACCCATACCCGGGACAAGAATAGCAGGTGCATTTGCCCAAAATGCCATGAGTAGACATCCGACAAATGAACTAAAAACAGTTGCTAAAATTCCAGCTTCAAGAGGAATGCCAGCATCTGATAAGATTGACGCATTTACAATCATAATATATACGATTGTGAAAAATGACGTAACTCCAGCTAAAACTTCTTGTTTTGGTGATGTTTCGTGTAAACCTAATTTAAATGTTCTTTCAAGTATTCCTTTCATGTTAAACCTTCTTTTTCATATCCCTCTCCCACCCGTGATATCTCTTTTGTAAGAGCTCACCGTTCTTTATTATATCAGAACATCATGTTTTTACAACAAGTAAAATGATAACGTTTACTTGTAAAGAGAATTCGTTATAAATACGTAAAAATAGCCCGTATGGATGAAATGATTTCTAATTCACCCGATTGAATGGGTGGGGCCGCTTGCGCATGTAAAGTAGCATAAGACGTAACCTCCCGTGGTAATTGGGCAGATTCTTCAACGAATGAGAGGGGAACAGGATTAATATTTAAATTATATGTACTCGCAATAGCACGAGCTTTTTCTACTGCTTGGTGCAGAGCTTGAATGAGAGCTTGCTCATAATATTTATTTGGATGAGATACTCGGAAACGTAACCCTTTTGCTACATTTGCGCCATTTGAAACGGCTATATCATATACTTCCCCAGCTTTTTGTACATTTAAAACGGTAATTTCATACAAATGCTCCACACGGTATCCTTGTAGCAATGCTTTATCATTTACATATTCGTATTGAGGAGTAATCGTATAAGAAATCGTTTCTATATCTTTATCGGCAATGCCAAGCTGTTTAAGTGCATCCAGCAATTGTTTGGATTGCACTGCATTTTCTTCTTGAGCCTGTTTTACATTTTTATCATCTGTTCGAATGCCAAGCGTTAATATGACAACATTCGGTTTTGCTTTGACAACGCCTTCGCCTTGTACAGTAATAGTAGCTTCTTTACCAGTATTAGTTGTGCGTACGTTGTGTAAATAAGGATTCATTCCACCCTGCATTTTCCATCACCATCCTTTTTATATGTATATGTGTGAACAAAAAAGAAATTTATATGAAAAAAGTTACAGAAATGAGAATGTTGAGGAAAGAAAGCATGTACAACATAGGTATTTATAGATTATAATATGTGTAAATATGATAAAAAAGGGACGAGGCTATTGAACGAAAAAAGAGAAACGCTGATTTTAGATTTATCTGCATCATTTCGAAAAATGATACGTTTATTACAAAATGATATTAATACACGTTTTGCAGAACATATGCCATATAATGAATTTTCTGTATTACGTGCGTTATTTTTAAAGAGTCCACAGATGGCTTCGCAAATTGCGAGTGAAGTAAACGTAACCTCCAGTCATATTACAGCTGTTACAGATCGTCTCGTACGAAAAGGATTAGTAGAAAGAAAACGTTCTAATTCAGATCGTCGAATCGTGTACTTAGAAATTACAGAGCACGGAAGAGAAGTAACTGAAAAACTTGAAGCTGTGCGTAAAGAATATTATAAAGAGAGATTTAAAGGTTGGAGCGACCAAGAAATAGAAATGGTCTTAGAACTATTTGGCCGCGTATTATAATAAATGAGGATAGGAAGCGAAAGCATTCCTATCCTTTTTCTTTTGAATAAAAATATTTTGAAACTCCGATACTTTAATTAAAAGATCGGAGGAAAGATTATGAAATATATTGCTGCACTTACCATTTTATTTGGTGGTTTTTTCTATTTTCAAACATTCACGTACGCAGATACACCTATCCAAGTGGTACGAAAAGAAGTGAAGTACATTGAAAACGATAATACAGTCTTATATTCGAAATTATGGGTTCGTTCTATGCAAAACGCAGTATTATTCCACCATAGCGATAATATTCGTAATCAGGACACATTACGTAATGTAACAAGTTCATCGCTTGTTAAAGCGAAACAACTACCTTTTCAGAAAGCGGCCCTCTATATACCGAGATTATCGCAATACGTATCAAAAGCAGGAAAAGAAAACATTCAAGTATACTACATTGCGATTCACTATAATGTGAAAAAAGAAAATGCATATCAACTAGATGGCATGAACTATTTTCTACAAGTATTTGTGAAAGAGCGTGGGGAATGGAAAATTGCTGAAAGTGTAGTTGCACCGACAGAGCAAATTGTGCAAAATGGTGATGGATTTGGGATGAAAGAAGAGATGGTGTATGGGGATAGGAGAGAGAATGTGAAATAACCTTCTTTAAAAGGAGGTTATTTCACACGCCAAGAAAATTTGAATTTTAATAAGCAAGATAATAGTAGGTAGACTATCGTACTGGTCCCTATAAAACCAATATAATAATTTACGATAGAATGACTTCCGCCCGCTGCCATTCCTCCAAACATTCCAATAAAGGTTACACAACATATCATACATAGTGTTTTAAGCTTCGGATATAATAGAAAGTTTCCGTTTTGTTCATTAGGTGATCTTGTATATAAGTACATTCCTAAAGGTAATAGAATAAGTATATTTACGATTGGACCGATAAGTTTTGTTGCTGAAGGAATATACGTAAAATTAGGTTCAACATGACGTACGCCTTGTTGATCAGTATAAGCACGTTGAGGATCGTAATTAAAATTAATATTGAATCCGCGAACTGGCGCTAAAATACTCACTTTTTCTATTACTGAACCGTAACGATCTACATTTTCCTCCGTATAGACGGGATGATTGGAAATAAGTCCAACCGTATGAATAGAAATAGCCCCGGCAATTAGAGTCGGCAAAATAAAAGGGAATCCAAGTATAGCAACACTGAAAAATCCTTGTGAAATCATATTACCAGCAATTGTTCCTATGCATAATGCAAGTGTATATATAGCAATTAAGATAATAACCATGTATAAGAAGTAAGTATGAAATGGTGAAAATATTTGATACTTATTATGAAAGGTTGTCTTTTTCATAATAGCAAAAAGTCCCCAATTTAGTATAACGATAGCTACAATATTACACACACCAAAAAGCCATTTCGTTATGAAGAGATGTGTTCGTTTAAATGGCATAGACCATAAAATGTCACTTGATTGATTTTGACGTTCCCATCCAATAAGAATACAGGCTAATATAATAAGGAGTCCTCCTTGAACCATAATAGCATCGGGAAGTGAAAGTTGATAATTATATCGGTATATATATTTCCATTCATTATGTTCATGAAAATATTTTAATTGCTCGGCAGCTGCTAAATAGTATTTATATGATAGTACATAAAAACTTACTAACCAAAATAGCCAAACAATATATTTACTTTGTTTGTAGGTATGCACCCATAATGCTTTTTGAAACATAGGATCTCTCCTTTAAAAAACTTTATAGTTTGTAAGACGTGATAATATAAAATAAGTGACGATTCCAAATAAAAAGAATCCAACATAGTAACTAAATAATAAATCAAAACGTTTTAACATTTGCCCACCTATTAATGCAAAATAAAAGGTAGTACCCCACATCCAGAGTGAGTTGTATTTTGGAAAAAGGAAAATTTTCTTATTATGTTCATTAGGTGATCGTGCATAAAGAAACATACCAATTAGTAAGCTGGAAATAGTATAGAAGATAGGAACAAGTATTACTTTTGCAGAGTAGTAACTATGAAAAGTGGGTCCCCTTTGTATTACTTTTCCATGATCTTCATCTGATTGGACAGTAGGGTGGTAATTATAACTAATTGAAAAGTCTAATATAGCGCTTGAAATGTTGGTCTTTTTATTGAATTTATAAATGTTTTCGAAATTCGTATAACTTTTATTCCCCTGTATTGCCTCAGCGTGAGCTGTAAAGAAAAGGAGTAAGAGTGAAAAGATTCCCATTCCCATTATGCAAAAAGTAATGCTGAAGATGCTTTGTGAAATAATACTGCCAGTAAATGTACCTATACATAAAGAGACAGTATAGATAGCGATATATGTGAAAATTGCGTACAGGAAATATCGATGAAATGGTTCGAAAGATTGATATTCAAAGTGAATCGTAGATTTATAAATAAAATACATAAGACCCCAATTGATTAGAAATGATAGTACAATGAAAAATCCACCAAAAACCCATTTCGATAAGAACATATCACGTCTTTTAAATGGAAATGTCATAAGTGAATCTCCATTTTGATTACTTCGCTCCCAGCCAATTAATATACAGGATAGGATAATTGTAATAATACCTAACCAAAAGCAATTAGAAGAATAAAAAGAATAATGATAGTAGAACTTTTCTTCACCTATTTTTTCTGGATGGAGAAAGAGAGACTGTTGAGTTTCTGCTTCTTGATAGTATTCGAAAGATAAAAAATAAAGTGAACTGAAGAGAAAAAGTAACGCAGCATATTTCCCACGCTTCCAATTCCACATCCACAACGCTTTATGAAACATACCCATCCTCCTCCAGTGTCGTAACGAAGACATCTTCAAGTGACATTGTTAATTCTTCAATAAGTATAGGTTGCTCTTTGTAAAACTTCTCCAGTGTTGTAGCCACATTTCCTTCGATTAAGATTGTATATACTTTTCCTGTTTGATTTAATATTTTAATATTGCTTAAGTTTTCTAGTTTTTGAGGTAGTGAACGTTCATAAGCAACTTGTATTTTAGCAAATCGTGATTTTGCATCGTCTAGTGATGTAATAGACGAGATAGTATGGCCTTTTAATATAATAATTGTATCTGCAATTTGTTCTACTTCATCTAAATGGTGAGTGGAGATGAAAATGGTAATCTCTTTTTCTGCAACTTCTCCAACGAGAAACTGTAAAATTTTCCTTTTCACGATAGGATCAAGTCCATTTGTCGGTTCATCTAAAATGATATATTCTGCCTTTGTAGAAACGGCTAAAATGATGGCGAGCAGTGCTTTCATTCCTTTTGAATAACTACGAATTCGTTTATTTGGTAAGTTGAAATGTTCTAGTAGTTCATAGAAATATGGTTCATCAAATGCTGTATAAACTGATTTATAAAACTTCACGATTTCTTTTACTGTATAACCGTTCAGCATGTTAGTAGAATCCGGAACATATACGATTTTTTGTTTCGTTTCAGGATTTTTATGGATGTCGATATCCTCATATGTAACAGTTCCCTCGTCTGGGTCTAAAATACCGACCATCGTTCGCAATAAAGTTGTTTTTCCCGCGCCATTTCTTCCGAGTAATCCGATGATACTCCCTCTTTGCAATGTGAAAGAAACATCGTCTAAAATTGTTTGATTATCAATTGTTTTCTTCAAGCTTGTCACTTTCAACATCCGTATTCCCTCCAATCTCTTTATAGTATGAATCTATCCAATCATGAATTTTATCTTTCGTAATACCAAGATAAGAGGCTTCTAATAGTAATTGATGAAATTGCTTTTCAACCATAGCGATTTTCCTTTCGTCTAATGTTGGGGTAATCGATTGGGATACAAATGTTCCTTTTCCTCGTAACGTTTCAATAATTCCTTGTCGCTCTAACTCTTGATACGCTTTACTCACTGTATTTGGATTTATAACGAGTAAAGAAGCGAGTTCGCGTACAGAAGGAAGTTTATCACTTGGAGCCAACATGTTTTTCAATACGAGTTCTTTTATATTTTGAACAATTTGTTCCCATATCGGAGTGTTGCTTCTTGGGTCAAGTTGAATATGCAAGAGCAATGTCTCCTTCCTCATATGTATTAAGTGTACTACTGTGTGTAATACACTTAATACAATATAGGGGACGAATGTATTTGTCAACTGAAAATTTTAGAAAAATTTGGTATTAAAAAAAGGTAAATTGGAAAAAATAGGTCTGATATAGAATGGAGGGTTAGTCATGAAGCGAGTTTTTGGAATACTTGTTTGTTTCATGTTATTGCTTTCTGGAACTTCAGTGAGTTTCGCACAATCTGAGAAAACGAAGCAGGAGAAAACAGAAGAAACAACACCGAAGTTAGCGGAACAAGCGTCGTCAGCAATCGTAATTGAGCAAGATACAGGTAAAGTTTTATTTGATAAAAACCCAAATGAAAAATTACCACCTGCTAGTATGACAAAGATTATGACAATGCTTTTAATTATGGAACAAGTTGAAAAAGGAAAACTAAAACTGACCGATAAAGTTAGAGCGAGCGAACATGCAGCTTCAATGGGTGGATCGCAAATCTTTTTAGAACCTGGGGAAGAGATGACTGTAAACGAGATGTTAAAGGGTATTGCAATTGCATCTGGAAATGACGCATCTGTTGCAGTAGCCGAGCATATCGCAGGTTCAGAAGAAGGATTTGTAAATATGATGAACAAAAAGGCGAAAGATCTAGGGCTGAAAAATACACATTTTCAAAACCCAACAGGTCTTCCGGCCAAAGACCATTATTCGACAGCAAATGATATGGCTATAATGGCGAGAGAATTGATGAAGTATCCACTTATTCGTAAATACACAGGTAAGTACGAAGATTATTTACGTGAAGATACGGATAAAAAGTTTTGGCTCGTTAATACGAATAAGCTAGTACGTTTTTATCCTGGCGTAGATGGAGTAAAAACAGGTTTTACGACAGAAGCGAAATATTGTTTAACAGCATCGGCTGAAAAAAATGGCATGCGTGTCATTTCAGTTGTCATGGGAGCACCAACATCAAAAGAACGGAACAACCAAGTGACGAAGCTTCTTGACTACGCATTTGGTCAATATATGACAAAGAAATTGTATACGCGTGGCGAAAAAATTAAGACAGTTCAAGTAGGGAAAGGGAAAAAAGAAAAAGTAGATTTAGTTGCATCAGATAATGTTTCTCTTCTTATGAAGAAGGGCGAGAATATGGACAAGGTAAAACAAGAAGTAATTGCTGAAAAGAAAGTAAAAGCACCGATTAAAAAAGGTGACGCGCTTGGTACACTTGTTATTAAAAAAGATAAAGATGTTTTATTAAAACAAACAATTGTAGCAAAAGAAGATATTGCTGCAGCGAGCTGGTGGGAGTTATTTAAAAGAAGTTTTGGGATGTTTTCAACATCAAAATAGCGGCAAATATTTTGCCGCTTTTCTATTCGTATGTAAGTGAATAATGCTGAAAGGTTTCACTTTATGACGAAATAGTTCTTCTTTTGTCAGCAGGAAGGATTCTTATTTTGTATCACGAAAATCTTTATGTATGTGAATAAGTAAAGTTTGAGCATAAGGAGGAAATCGTGTGAGTCTTTCCATGCAATTAGAAGTAAAACGTGACGTCCTATGTGTGAGACTAGAGGGTGAATTAGATCATCATACGGCTGAAGAGTTGCGAACGAAAGTAACAGATATGATTGAGACACATGGTGTTCATCATATTGTTTTGAGCCTAGAGAACTTATCTTTTATGGATAGTTCTGGTCTAGGTGTTATATTAGGCCGATATAAACACGTAAAGGGATTAGGTGGAGAAATGGTTGTTTGTGCAATTTCACCGCCTGTTAAGCGTTTATTTGAAATGTCGGGCTTATTCAAAATCGTTCGCTTAGAAGAAAGTGAAGCGCACGCGCTCGCGACGTTGGGGGTGGCATAGATGAGAAATGAAATGAACCTTCAATTTTCAGCATTAAGTCAAAATGAATCGTTCGCTCGCGTTACAGTAGCGGCTTTCATTGCACAACTAGATCCAACGATGGAAGAATTAACGGAGATTAAAACAGTTGTGTCAGAAGCGGTTACAAATGCAATTATTCATGGATACGAAGGAAATGCAGAAGGTATTGTTTATATTTCTGTAATTTTGGAAGAAGCAATGGTGAAACTCACGATTCGAGATGAAGGGATTGGAATCTTTAACTTAGATGAAGCGAGACAACCCCTTTTTACAACTAAACCTGAATTAGAGCGTTCCGGAATGGGATTTACTATCATGGAAAATTTTATGGATGAAGTAGAAGTTATTTCAAACGAATCTTTCGGGACAACAATCCATTTGACAAAATACTTATCAAATAGTAACGCTCTATGCAATTAAGGAGAATAGCCTATGGACATAGAGGTCAAAAATGAGAAGAAGAAACCTCAGTTAAAGGACCACGAGCTAAAAGCGTTAATTCAAAAAAGTCAAGATGGAGATCAACGAGCGAGAGATACAATCGTTCAAAGTAATATGCGCCTCGTTTGGTCGGTTGTACAGCGGTTTCTTAATCGAGGATACGAACCAGACGACCTATTTCAAATTGGATGTATTGGGCTCTTGAAATCGGTAGATAAATTTGATTTATCTTTCGACGTGAAATTTTCAACATATGCAGTTCCAATGATTATTGGTGAAATACAACGTTTCTTACGTGATGATGGATCAGTGAAAGTTAGTAGGTCTTTAAAAGAAACAGGAAACAAAATTCGAAAGATGAGAGATGAGCTTTCGAAAGAATTCGGAAGGGCTCCAACGATTAATGAAGTGGCAGAGGCACTAGAACTAACGCCAGAGGAAGTTGTTCTAGCACAAGAAGCGAGCCGGGCCCCTTCGTCTATACATGAAACTGTATATGAAAACGATGGAGATCCAATCACTATTTTAGATCAAATTGCAGATCAATCTGAAACGAAATGGTTCGATAAAATTGCTTTAAAAGAAGCGATTAGAGAACTAGATGAACGAGAGCGCTTAATTGTATACTTGCGTTACTATAAAGATCAAACACAGTCAGAAGTAGCAGAGCGCATAGGCATTTCGCAAGTACAAGTTTCAAGACTTGAAAAGAAAATATTAAAACAGATGAAAGATCGAATAGACGAATAATTGTCTATTCGATTTTTTTATGCCGTTAATAGGAGAGAGATGTTAATTTTCGCAAAAATTAACAGAATTTATTGATAATTTAGTCAATTTAAAATATAATCCAAGTATGAACTTGTCATAAAGGGGGAAGGAAACATGGAAACGAGGCAACAATGGGGAACGAGAGCTGGATTTATTTTTGCAGCGGTCGGATCTGCCGTTGGATTAGGAAACATATGGCGTTTTCCTTATACAGCGTATGAAAATGGAGGAGGAGCATTCTTTTTACCGTACTTATTTGCATTATTAACGACTGGTATTTCATTGTTAGCGTTTGAGTTTGCCCTTGGTCATCGTCATCGTGGTTCAGCACCACTTACATTTTTCCGTATTAGCCCGCGTGCCGAATTTATTGGATGGTGGCAAATGTGCGTAACATTTATCGTTTCAACATATTATGCAGTGATTATTGCTTGGTCTATATCGTATACATACTTTGCAATTACTGGAGCATGGGGAAAAGACACGCAATCATTTTTATTTAAAGAGTACTTACATGTTGCAGATAAGCCAGGGCAATTTGGAGGACTTGTACCGGAAGTATTAATTCCATTAGCTCTCGTTTGGATTATTGTACTTGGCGTTGCATTTAAAGGAGTTAAAAAAGGAATAGAAGTTGTTAACCGTATATTTATTCCTTTATTAGTTGTTATGTTCCTTATTATCGTCGTTCGTGCAGTGACGATGGAAGGTGCTATGCAAGGACTAGATGCATTCTTTAAACCAGATTGGAGTCGTATTTTTGATGGGAAAGTATGGCTTGCTGCTTATGGTCAAATATTCTTTAGTTTATCTTTAGCATTTGGAATTATGATTACGTATTCTAGTTATTTACCGAAAAACTCGGATACAACAAATAATGCCTTTATTACTGGATTTGCAAACTCAGGATTTGAATTATTAGCAGGTATTGGGGTCTTTGCAGCTCTTGGATTTATGGCGAATAATATGGGAGTACCGGTTGATAAAGTAGCAAGTGCTGGCGTTGGGCTTGCGTTCGTAGTATTTCCGCAAATTATTAATGAATTGCCGATGTCACCGTTGTTTGGTGTATTATTTTTCTTATCGTTAACGGTTGCTGGAATCACATCACTTATTTCACTCGCGGAAGTATGTTTTGCCGCTGTATCTGAAAAATTCAGTTTAAGTCGGGAAAAAACCATTGGAATTATGGGAACCCTTCTCGTGTTAGTTTCTCTTGTATTTGCAACACGTGGTGGGCTTATGTTCTTAGATGTTGTCGACTATTTCGCTAATAATTTCGGATTAATTACAATTGCACTTGCGGAAGTAGTGACGATAGGGCTCATTTTACGTCGTTTACCAGTTTATCAAAATCATGCAAACTTTGTATCTGATATTAAATTAGGAACGTTTTGGAGAGTGAGTTTACTCGTTATTACTCCGCTTATGTTAGGGTATATGCTAATTGATGGTACAATCCAAAATATTAAAAAGAATTATGGAGATTATCCGACTGAGTTTGTTGTAACGTATGGTTGGTCGATAGCAGCAGCCTTCCTTATTGTTGCGCTAATTATTAGTCTAAAGAAATGGAATGCACAAATACATTCGGATTCTGCCAAGCTTGAAAAAGAATGGAAAGATCGAGGTGTTTCATAATGAGTGGATCAGCAATTATGATGATGGTTATTGGAATAGTAGTCATTTGGGGAGGGCTTGCATTAAGTATTGCAAACTTATTTAAGAAAAAGGCATAAGTAAAAAACATCTGTACCGAAATGGTGCAGATGTTTTTTTATGAAAAAATTGTATTAGAAAAAAATTCAATAACCATACTACAACTACGAGGAAGAGTGAAGGGGTGAATGAAAGTTGGAACAAACGATTTATATTAAAATGCGCAATCGTTTAAAAGTTTCTCCTACTTATGAAGTAAAGCTGGGCGATGTTGCTCAACTTGCCGGAGATTCTTCCGTAGTTGAGTTGTTACAAAATGAGATAGTTTACAAAATAACAGCGCATGATAAGACGCATGTTGTAATTGATGTTATGAAAGTAATTGAGATTATTCAACAGAAAGCATCTCATGTACAAATTAATTTACTCGGTTCTGGACAAACTCTTGTTGAAATTATATACGAAAAAAAGAAGGCGCACCCAATTTTTTTCGGGCTTGTATGGCTGTTACTGTTCATTGGAGCCGCCCTTGCGATCATTTATTTCCATGAAGATGTAAGTATGCAACAAGTACATCAACGGTTATATTACATGATTACTGGAGAATTTAATGCGCAACCACTTTTATTTCAAATTCCTTATTCTTTAGTTCTTGGCTTAGGGATGGTTTTATTCTTTAATCATGTATTTCAAAAGCGAATTAATGAAGAGCCAAGTCCGCTAGAAGTTGAGATGTTTCAATACCAACAGTCACTTGATCAGTATGTAATCGTTAATGAAAACAAGGATAATATGAAACAACTTACCGATGATTGAGTCTGGATTTGTTATTTTAATTGGTTTAGCTGGAGGGATTGCGGTAGGTAGCGGATATGTCGCATTTTTAGCTGTACTTGGTATAATCCCCCGTTTAGCCCAATTAACGAGAAGTGGAAAGCATATTCAATATTTTGAGTGGGCAGTCATTGCAGGTACTTTAACAGGGGCTTGGTGCAGTTTGAAAAACATTACATTTCAAACGTCGCAATATTGGCTCGTTATATTAGGGATATTTTGTGGCACGTTCATTGGAATGCTTGCTGCAGCATTAACAGAGGTGTTAAATGTTCTACCTATTTTAGCGAAACGAGTAGGGGTAGAGGGGAAGATTATTGTTTTACTCGTCGCTCTTGTACTTGGGAAAGTAATAGGATCGTTGTTTCACTGGATTTATTTCGTAAAGTAGGAGGCAGTATATAAATGACAAGTCAGAAATTGAAGGATGATTACATAAATAAAGTGAAGGAGTATCATCCAAAGCCAAACTATTTGCTAAATTGTATTAAAGCATTTCTTGTAGGTGGACTCATTTGCACAGTTGGAGAAGTATTGATGAAATTTTATATACATTATTTTCACTTCAGTGAACAAGAGGCAGGAAACCCAACTGTTGCAACCCTTGTTTTATTATCCGCGATTTTAACAGGGTGTGGTGTATATGATAAAATCGGTCAATTTGCTGGAGCAGGATCAGCGGTACCGGTAACAGGATTTGCAAATTCTATGGCGAGCGCTGCCTTAGAACATAAGAGCGAAGGGGTTGTTCTAGGGATTGCTACAAATATGTTTAAACTGGCAGGAAGTGTGATTGTATTTGGGGTTGTTGGTGCATATATCATTGGGTTAATAAGGTATACCTTTAAAATTTTTATGTCTTAAAGGAGGGGCTAGTATGAGGTTGACCGGAAAACAAACGTGGGTATTTCAAAATGATATATATGTGAATGCAACGGGTACTGCTGTCGGTCCGAAAGAAGTTGAGGGCCCTCTTGGGAAAAAATTTGATATTTCATATGATGACTTGCATTGTGGAGAAGAAAATTGGGAGCTCGCCGAACGAAGATTAATGTCAGACTCAATTCAACAAGCAGTGCAAAAAGGGAATATAAAAACATCGCAAATTGATTTCTTTTTAGCGGGAGATTTATTAAATCAAACAGTGACAGCAAATTATGTTGCGCGTAAGTGGGGCATTCCTTTTTTAGGAATGTTTAGCGCTTGTGCAACGTCTATGGAGACTTTAGCAGTTGGCTCAGCTTTTATAGACGGTGGATTTGCAAATCGTGTCTTAGCTACAGTAAGCAGTCATAATGCAACGGCTGAAAGACAATTTCGCTATCCAACAGAGTACGGTGGGCAAAAACCAGGGACAGCAAATTCAACTGTGACTGGTGCAGGATCTATATTAATTAGCAATGAAAAAAGTGCAATTAAAATTACGTCAGCTACAATCGGAAAAGTGCAAGATTTAGGAATTACAAATCCTTTGGATATGGGGGCAGCGATGGCTCCAGCAGCAGCTCATACAATTCAACAACATTTTGAAGATTTAAGAAGAAGTGCCGATGATTATGATTTGATTGTTACGGGTGATTTATCAGCTGTTGGGACGCCGATTGCGAAACAACTTTTACTTGAGGAAGGTTATGATCTTGGGCATATATACAATGATTGTGGATTGATGATTTATGAATCAAGTCAAGAAGAAGTGTTTGCAGGTGGTAGTGGTTGCGCTTGTTCAGCAGTTGTTACGTATGGCCATTTATTACACGAGATGCAAAAAGGGAATTTACAACGAATTTTTGTCGTTGCGACTGGTGCATTATTAAGCCCGATGATGATGCAACAGAAGGAAACGATTCCAACAATTGCACATGGTGTCGTATTTGAGAGAGTTAAAGGAGAGTGAATTGTGGATTTTATATATGCATTTCTTGTAGGTGGAGCTATTTGTTTAATTGGGCAACTATTGTTAGATTTCGTAAAGTTAACACCAGCTCATTTAATGGCAACTTTTGTAGTCATCGGAGCAATTTTAGATGGATTTGGATTGTACGATAAACTAATAAAATTTGCAGGTGCTGGAGCGACAGTCCCTATCACAAGTTTTGGACATTCACTATTGCACGGAGCAATGCATGCAGCAGAAAAACATGGATATTTAGGAATTGGTATTGGCATGTTTAGTTTAACGTCTGCGGGCATTTCCGCAGCGATATTGTTTTCATTTTTTATAGCACTTATATGTAAACCGAAAGGATAAATCAAATGAGACGAAGGGTTGTTTTGGTCACAGATGGAGATGAATATGCAAAGCGGACAATTGAGCTTTTAACGAAGGAATTTGGGGGAAGGTGTATTTCAGCATCACAAAGTAATCCAACCAAATTGACAGGGAAAAAAGTTGTTGAGCTTATTATGCAAACGCCATATGACCCTGTATTTGTCATGTTTGATGACAGTGGATTTATTGGAGAAGGATCTGGTGAAAAGGCATTAAAATATGTGGCTACCCATAAACAAATTGATGTGCTCGGTATTTTAGCAGTAGCGTCTAATACGCATCATTGGGAATGGGCACGTGTAGATGTAAGTGTAGATCGGAACGGGAATTTAACCGAATACGGTGTTGATAAATTTGGACTTCCAGATGGTGAAATTGGCAGGATTAGCGGAGATACAATATATTGTTTAGACGATTTAAATGTTCCTGTCATTGTTGGAGTCGGTGACATTGGTAAGATGTGTGGAAATGATGAATGGGAGAGGGGATCACCTATTACGAAGAAAGCAATTCAATTAATTTTGGAAAGGAGTGGTTTTTATGACGAAGCCTAAAAAAGTGGATATCCCTATATCAACTTTCATAAGTGACAATGAAAATTATTTAAAGCAGACAGTTGGACTAGGCGTTACATACGATGTCGGCATTCGTAAATTTCAAATTTTGAATAAAGAAATTGGTGTGTTATTTGTAAACGGACTTTGTGATACAAATTATATTATCCCTATTTTAGAAGAAGCGGTGGATACAAATGAGATAAGGGATGTAGAAGAAGATACAGTGAAGCTTTTAGAGAATCGCTTAATCCATCAACAAGTAAGTAAAGTGAAAACGATGGATGAGGTAATGCTCCAAGTATTATCAGGACTGATCGTGATATTTGTGGAAGGTGAAACGGAAGCGTTCGCGATCGATGTTCGTAGTTATCCAGGGCGAACACCGACAGAACCGGATACCGAAAAGGTAGTACGAGGTGCGAGGGATGGATTTGTTGAAAATATCGTTGTAAATACAGCGTTAATTCGTAGGAGAATTCGAGATCCACGTCTTCGAAATGAAATGGTTCGAGTAGGAGATAGATCGCAAACGGATATTTGTATTACATACGTTCAAGATGTTGCAAATCCAGATTTAGTAAAGATTATAAAACAAGAATTAAATAACATCGATGTAGATGGAATTACGATGGCGGATAAAACAGTAGAAGAATTTGTTGTAAAGCAAAGCTATAACCCATTCCCACTTATTCGATATACAGAAAGGCCAGATGTAGCAGCAAATCATCTACTAGAAGGACATGTGTTAGTACTTGTTGACACATCGCCAAGTGCTATGATTACACCGACAACATATTTTCATCATTTACAGCACGCGGAAGAGTTTAGACAAAATCCAGCTGTCGGTACATTTTTACGCTGGGTGCGCTTTTTAGGTGTTATATTCTCGTTATTTTTATTACCATTTTGGTTAGTGTTTGTATTTGATCCAACTCTTTTGCCAGCAAATCTTGCTTTTATTGGACCGACTAAGATGACGCATTTACCAATTTTATTACAGGTGTTAATGGCAGAGGTCGGACTTGAGTTTTTAAGGATGGCAGCCATTCATACTCCAACGCCGTTATCGTCTGCAGCAGGGTTGATTTCCGCTATATTAATTGGTCAAATTGCAATTGATGTAGGTTTGTTTGTGCCAGAAGTAATTTTGTATGTAGCAGTTTCGATGGTTGGTGCATATGCAACACCGAGTTATGAACTAGGATTAGGGAATAAGGTTGGGAAATTGTTTGTTATTATTTTAACAGGTCTCTTCCATGAGATGGGATTTGTAATTGGTATGACGATATTAATTTTATTTTTAACGTCTATAAAAAGTTTACAAACACCTTATTTATGGCCGTTTTTACCATTTGATTGGGGCGCGTTAACAAAAATTTTACTCCGTCCAACGATGTCTAGTTTAAAAGTACGACCAAGTATTGTAAGACCTCAAAATGTAAAAAGACAAAAATAAACGGGATTATACACCCGTTTATTTTTTTTAGCAAAAATTTATTATTTTTTAACAAAAATCAAACATTTTTTGTGTACACTTAGAGTAGATATTGTGTATGAAAGGGGAAGAGGACATGATTAAATTATTTGTAAGTGATTTAGATGACACGCTCGTTTACGATGTGAATCATATGCAAAAAGAAGATGAACGTGCGCTGTGTTGGTTAGCTGAGAAAGGGACAAATATTTGTTTTGCCTCTGGCCGCTTTACACACAGAATTGATGAAGTTGTAAAAAGGTTTGCATTCCCATATTACACAACTGGCTTAAATGGAGCGACAATGTTACTTCCAGATGGAAATTTATTTCATGAATCGAGTTTTGAAAATGTGGTTGCCCAGGAAATATATCGATATATACATAAAAAAGGACTAGCGGATATTGTTTGTGCAAATGAGCAGCGATATACAAAAAGGAAGAATGAACATCACCATAATTTTGAAGCATATATGGGCGTGCATATCGCTGAAATTGAAGCGTTAGAAGAAGAGTTTGGTAAGACTGTACACCCTGCAAAATTGTTTGTTTTTGGAGAAGAAGAGAAAATTGTGACGTTAGATCAAGAGCTACGAGATACGTTTCAAGGCGAAGCGGAAGTTTTTATATCAGGTAAACGCTATGTTGATATTATGCCAAGAGGCGTGAGTAAGGGGAGTGCTCTAAAGCGACTAATGGATCATTTGCAAATTGAAGCAAATGAAGTTGCTTGTATCGGAGATTCTTTCAATGATATTTCTATGTTTGAAGTAACCCCGCATTCATTTACTCTTCATCATGCCCATCCATATGTAAAGGAGAAAGCAAATCATATAGTGCGTTCGGTTGAAGAGGCTGTTATGAAATTACCGTTACTTGTATAAAAAAGAAGCCCGTCATTGGCGGGCTTCTTTTTTACTTGAATAAAGATTTAACAAAATCAATGATACTTGAGAAGAAATCTTTCACTTTATCTAGAAAACTTTGCCCTTCTTCAGATCCTAAAAAGGCAGAAACATGTTCTTTTGCTTTGTTTAATTGACTACCAACTTGATTCCAATCGATATTAAGATTCTTCATTTTATCAAATAACGATACTAAGTTATCTAACTGTTCATCTGTTAATGTAATGCCGAGTTGGTCAGCAATTTTTTTAATTAATGAACGTAAATCTTCTGTTGTTTTTGGCTGTTCTTTTGCAATTTCTTCTTTAATTTTTGCAACAAGTTGAACTGCTTTTTCTTCACCAATTTTATCACCAAGCTGGGCTGTTTGTACCATTTCTTCATTCGCTACTTTTTTAACTTCTTCAGGAATTTGTTTATTGGACGCAGTTTCGTATGCTTTCATTAATCCAGTTAAAGCTGCAGTTCCTGAAACTTTAAAAGGTGCAGTAATTTGAATTTCTGCATCTTTTACACCTGCTGTAATCAAAGCGTTAGTGTACATTGCATCTGTTACCCAGTTAATGTTCTTTGATCGTACAATAAGACCAGATCCTGGTTTTGTGTATGTAATCATAGAAGAAGAAATTGCTCTCGTACCAATTTGTGCTTTTGGAACAATGCCTTCTAGAAATTTATGTTCTTCCGCATTAGATACAGTGATAATTGTAGCATCTTTTGGTGCTTTCATTTCTTTTAACAGATCTTGTTTTTGTTGTTCGGATAAGTTCTCTCCTAATGTAACAATTGATTCTCCCTCGATGATGTCTGCAAATGAAGCTGTTGGCATCATAAATACCGTTACAGCTAATAGCAGAGCTAATAATTTCGTTTTCACGAAAAATCGCTCCCTTTCTCTTTCTAAAATTTTCGGGCAACAAAGTTATTATAGTATATATTTCTTATTTGTCACCTAGCTTTTTCCACATTTCAAAAAAGAAGTATCTAGATTGTCGGATTCTTTTTGTTTCTAGTCATGAATGTGGTAATATAGTGCTGAGATAATTGAAAGGAGACATATACGCATGAAAACTTTAGGATACATATTAATGGAAAACGGTGAAAAAATCGACTTGGAATTTTTCCCAGAAGAAGCACCGAAAACAGTAGAAAACTTTAAAAAATTAGCAGAGCAAGGATTTTATGACGGTGTTACATTCCACCGTGTTATTCCTGGCTTCGTAAGCCAAGGTGGAGACCCAACAGGTACAGGTGCAGGTGGCCCAGGTTACTCTATTCCATGTGAAACTGATGGAAACCCTCATAGACACCTTGTAGGATCACTTTCTATGGCTCACGCTGGCCGTAACACAGGCGGTAGCCAATTCTTTATCGTTCATGAGCCACAACCGCATTTAGATGGTGTTCATACTGTATTTGGTAAAGCAACAAGCGGTATTGAAACAGTATTAAAAATGCGTCAAGGCGATGTAATGAAAGAAGTTAAAGTTTGGGAAGAATAAGGTAAGGAAAAAGAGAGCTTTTGCTCTCTTTTTTATTTTTAATGAGATTGAGTACTTCTTCTACAGCTCATCATACAAGTAGTATTGTTGCTAAAATATATTGCTTGTGAGAACAAACCTTTAACCAATTACATAGAATACATTACATTATATGTTTCAATAAATATTTTTTGTTATATTAATTTTGCTAGAATTGTGCTGCTTTAGGGTAACTATAAATGAAGTGCTGTTGAATGATATGTTTCTTTCCATTCCATATAAAATTTTCTTTTTTTAACTCTATTTATTAAAGGAATA
Source organism: Bacillus sp. B2-WWTP-C-10-Post-4 (assembly GCF_009183805.1). NCBI lineage: Bacteria > Bacillati > Bacillota > Bacilli > Caryophanales > Bacillaceae > Bacillus > Bacillus sp. B2-WWTP-C-10-Post-4. The sequence goes on from NZ_WEII01000007.1 coordinate 68,521, forward strand.
GTGCTGAAACATAGATTTGACTTTCTTCTTTTCGCTTTGTATGATTATCAAGTTGTTTTAGACTCTTCTCACTCTGTTGAAAATATTGTAAAATGAATGTGATATGAAAAGAGTGATTGAGGGGATTACTAGTTTGTAACTTTTGTAAGAAGGGATAAGGGTTATGTTAATTCGTTTTAAAAAAAGTTATGAAAAAATTGCAATGGGGCTTCTTTCGTTTATGCCAACTGAAAAAGATGTGAAAACATTACAATTGACAATGAAAGAATATGAAGCAAAAGATGATTGGCAATTGTATTTGTGGAAAGAAAATGAAGATTTTGTTGGAATAATGGGGATTGTAAAAAAAGAGAATCAAGTATTAGAAATTCAGCATTTGAGTGTGAACCCGTCTCACCGTCATGTGGGGATTGGGACGAAGATGGTTCAAGAGTTAAAGAGTAAATTTCTTGAGTTTACAATTTGCGGAAATGAGCAAACGGCAAGTTTTTGCGAAAAATGTAAAGGGCTAGAACAAAATATACATTCGTGAAAGCAGAGATAAGTAGTTTATTATCTCTGCTTTCTTTTTTGTAATTGTTCGTTTCGTTCAGTAATGACCTCTGTGCGATCACGCATAGTGTGCTTGTTTATAATATATTCACCTGGGATAGCATTCAAGTCTTTCCAAGAGAGGTTTTGTTTTTGACATAACTTTATGCACTGCTTCTCTAACGATGGATCTGATAAGGGTAAAAATAAAGGTACAAAACGTTCTTTTTTATGGATAGATTGCAATCTTTCATTGAGCAAGGAAAGAAGTTGTACTTGATTAATTCCTAAACGTTGTAAAGGCACACCGCTTTTTTCTAAAATTGTGATTGCGCTTTTCATCATTTTTGTGGAACCATTCCAATTAGCACGTCTTTGGTGGTATAAAGAAACTGCGATTTGAATGAGACCAACTAAGTAATGATCACGATTACCTCTTGGTTTTGTTTTCCAATACTCTTCTAGTATTTCGTGGCATTCAAAATAGTCATAATCTCCATGGAAATGAATTAAAAATTGTATGTATTCGGTAGGATACATGTTTTCTCGCTCCTATCTAACGGTTATACATATAAGTGTATCATAGAAATATGAACAATAAACGACTAGGAGGTTTCCCCCTAGCCGTTATTGTTCATATTAGCAGAAGCAAGCTGCTCCTACAATAATTAGTAAAATAAACAGTACAACAAGTAATGCGAACCCACCGCTAAAACCACAATCAACGTGACCCATAGTTTTTTGACCTCCTACATTGTTCTTACTACACTGTTATCATATGAAGTGGTGGGCATGATGACATAGGCATCGGTCTATTTTTAATTAAATTTCTTAAAAAGGTTGGATAGAACATGAGTATGCTCTATACTTATGTTGTTATAGAAAAAATGTGGTGGGATGCTTTGTGCAATATAATTTTAAAGTAGAGGCTTTTGAAGGGCCGTTAGATCTATTGTTACATTTAATACATCGTTATGAAATTGATATATATAATATTCCTGTAGCAGATATTACAGAGCAATATTTATCTTATGTGCATACGATGAAAGAACTTCAATTAGATGTTGCAAGTGAGTATTTAGTAATGGCTGCAACGTTATTACAAATTAAAAGTAAGATGTTGTTGCCGAAACACGAAGAAGATGTACTTGATAACGGTGATGATTTTATAGATGATCCTCGTCAAGAATTGATGGAGAGGTTAATTGAATATAAGAAATATAAGCAAGTTGCTACTGAGTTAAAAGAAAGAGAACAAGAAAGAGCACAGCTATATACACGTCCACCAATTGACTTTACATCGTTGCAACAAGAAGAGGAGACAAGCTTACCTCTTGATGTTACGTTATATGATATGCTAGCAGCATTTCAAAAATTAATGCGCCGTAAAAAGGCAAAAAAACCTGTAACAACACGTATTACTCGTCAAGAAATACCAATTGAACAGCGAATGACTGATATTTTAAAGCAGTTAAAAATAAAGGGTGGTCGCCAAAGTTTTTACGATTTGTTTGTTGATGATGAACGTGAAATAATGGTTGTAACATTTTTAGCGGTTCTGGAACTTATGAAAAATCAACAAATCATAATTGAGCAAGCACATAATTTTGATGAAATTTTCGTATCAAGCTCTAATAAATCTGCATAGAGCAAGTATGTGAAAATGGGATAGAAACATTTTATCTCATGCTATGTTTTAATGTATCGTTTGGAACAAGAGAAAAAATATTGAACCGAACGCATTAATTGTGATTCGGTTTTTTGATGTGTATTTTTATGGGAAAATAGAAGGAAGGAGCTCGTGAAATGGATAGGAAAGAACAAAAGTCAATTATTGAAGGCCTTTTATTTGTTTCTGGTGATGAAGGGATTTATCCAGAACAAATAGCAAAAGTTCTTGAAATTGAAATGAATGAAGTAATTAATATTTTAGAAGAAATGCAACAAGAATGTGAAGGTGCAAACCGTGGTTTGCAAATTGTACAGTATGCAAAAGTATATCGTTTTGCTACAAAGAAAGAACATGCTTCATATTATCAAAAATTAATAGATACACCAACAGCTGCTTCACTCTCACAAGCTGCCCTCGAAACTTTAGCGATTGTTGCATATCGCCAACCAATCACAAGGACTGAAATGGAAGAGATTAGAGGAGTTAAAACCGATAAGGCGTTACAAACGTTGGTTTCACATTTACTTATAAAAGAAATGGGAAGAGCAGAAGGACCAGGGCGTCCTATTTTATACGGAACAACAAAAGAATTTTTGGACACATTTGGATTGAAAACATTAGATGATTTACCACTGCTTTCTGAAGAGAATGAACAAATGAATGAAGCAGATTTATTCTTCGGTTCCTTACAAGAGATATCGAAATAAAAGCTTAGCATTTTGCTAAGCTTTTTTTGTATATCAATTATTTACAGTGCCATACTAAATGAAAAAAGGAGACGAGTTATGAGAGGTATGCGGATTATTTTATTATTAGTTTCTGTTTTATTATGTTTTTCTTTAAATAGCGCATCAGCTAAAAGGTATATGATGTCCATTCATACTACGTCTCCTTTACATATGCATCGGCAACATCTTAGTAAAATGAAAGTGAGCTTTTTAAAAGTGGGGCAAGGTGACGCAACACTTATTATAATGCCAAATGGACAAACAATGTTAATTGATGGAGGACCTTATGAAGCAGGAGAGGTTATTATTCAGAAATTAATTGAGAAAGGGATTAATCATTTAGATGTAATTGTCAGTACGCATCCCGATATGGATCACATAGGGGGGTTAATTCCAATTGTAGAGCAAATGCCGGTATCGCTTATATTAGATAGCGGAAAAACATATAGTTCTCTTACTTATCATACGTATCGGAATAATATTAAAAAAAGAGGGATACCTTTCGTTTCAGTAAAGGAAGGACAATATATACCGCTGGATCCACATGTTTCTATACAAGTATTAAACAACGGGAAATCAAAAGATGAAAATAATGAATCCTCAATTGTTTTAAAGGTGCGATATGGAAAAGCGGATTTTTTATTAATGGGTGACGCGGATGTACGGACAGAACATGAAATATTAAAACAATTTGATGTCCATGCAGATGTGTTAAAAGTGGGGCATCACGGCTCATATACTTCAACAAGTGAAACGTTTATAAAAAAAGTGGAACCGCAGTTTGCTATTTTGTCGTACGGGAGTAGTAATCCGTATGGACATCCTCACCAAAGTGTAGTGAAACGCTTAAAAAGGCACGGTATAATGGTATATAGAACGAATAAACGTACAGTAGAAATGGAAACAGATGGTGAACATATTATGTTAGAATCTAGCGGGTTAATGCCATTATTGAAGTGATTTCTAGATTAGGGGGCGATACTGTCCCTTTTTGGAAAAATGAATAATATATATTATAATTATAAGAGACGTAAGAAATTTCCTTTTCTGTTGAATAAAAAGGAAATTTCATTAGAATGTATAGACAACTACTCGTGCGTATATTAAGATGGAACTAGGCGAATAAGGTAATAATAACAAGTAGGTAATTCATGGGAAAGGATCGATGAAAATGAAAACGCAAATTGTCATCAATGCCAAAATTTACACAGGTCAAGAAATAGTGGAAAACGGATTTATTCGTTACGCAGAAACCATTAAAGAAATTGGTTTGATGGCTCAATATGTACCACAAGAAAATGAAACTGTTTTTGATGCTACAGGGAAGATTGTAATTCCAGGTATGATCGATGTTCATATTCATGGTGGATACGATATTGATGCGATGGATGCAAATAGCGATGGGTTAGTAACTCTAGGTAAAGAAATGTTAAAAGAAGGGGTTACAACTTACTTCCCAACAACAATGACACAAGCTCCAGAGGCAATTGAAACAGCGTTAACTGCTGCAAAAGAAGCAAAAGAAAAAGGAGCGCATTTCGAATATATTCACTTAGAAGGACCTTATGTTTCAAAGAAACGTGCAGGTGCACAACCACTTGAACATATCGTTCCTGCAAATATTGAGCAATTTAAACAATGGCAAGAAGCAAGTGGGAATTTAATTAAATTAGTAACATATGCACCAGAAGAAGAGGGAGCGTTAGAGTTTGAACAATATCTTGCTGAAACTGGTGTAGTTGGCACAATGGGGCATACAGATGCAATTGATGCGCAACTAAAAAATAGAAAGATTACACATGCGACACATTTATACAATCAAATGCGTGGATTACATCACCGTGAACCAGGAGTTGTTGGTCATGTGTTATTAAATCCAGATGTAATGGTTGAAGTAATTACAGATGGCATTCATATTCACCCTGATATGGTGAAATTAGCATATAAGTTAAAAGGACCAAAAAAAGTAAGTGTTATCACTGACGCAATGCGTGCAAAGGGTCTTGAAGATGGATTATATGAGCTTGGCGGACAGCCAGTACATGTAAAAGATGGTAGTGCTCGATTAGAAGATGGAACATTAGCTGGTAGTATTTTAAAAATGGATCAAGCTTTCCGAAATGTAATTGAATTTACAGGTTGTTCAATCGAAGATGCAGTACTGATGACATCAGTTAACCAAGCAGAAGAGTTTGGATTAAATAATAAAGGTGCATTAGCGGTAGGAAAAGATGCAGACTTTGTTGTGATGAATGAAGATTTACATGTATATGATACGGTTCGTTTAGGAATTCATATGAAGGAAGGGAAGTAATTAAATGAATATTCTTGTTGTAAAAACTCCAGAAGAACTAGCAGAAGCAGGTTATAAATTAATTGAAGAAGTTGTAAAAACAAAAGAAAATCCAACGTTAGGAATGGCTACAGGAAGCTCTCCATTAGGTATTTATGCAGAAATGCGAAAAAATAAACTTGATACAAGCCGTGTAACCACTGTAAACTTAGATGAGTACGTAAATTTACCACATGAAGATAAAAACAGCTATCATTATTTCATGCAAGAACAGTTGTTTGATCATCTTCCATTTAAACAAACTTATGTACCAAACGGGATGGCAAGTGATTTAGAGGAAGAGTGCAAACGTTACGAGAGCATTCTAGCTGCTAACCCAGTTGACCTACAGATTCTTGGAATCGGTGAAAACGGTCACATCGGATTTAATGAGCCAGGAACACCGTTTAATTCTCCAACAAACATTGTTGAATTAACAGAATCTACACGCCAAGCAAACCTTCGCTTCTTCGAAAAAGAAGAAGATGTGCCAACTCATGCGATTACAATGGGAATTGGAAGCATTATGAAAGCGAAACAAGTTCTACTAGTTGCTATGGGTTCTAAAAAGGCAGAAGCTGTTAAAGAATTATTGCAAGGTGAATATAGTGAAGAGTGTCCGGCTACAGTTTTACAACGTCATCCGAATGTAACCGTAATCGCTGATCAAGAAGCTCTATCTTTATGCAGTGAGGCGATTGCTGATGAACATCGACAAGTATTCACCATTTCCGATCTATTATCAGATTCAAGAGTGGGTGAAACAGCTAATTGAGGACGGCGAATGGAAGCCGGGAGATAAAATCCCATCTGAGAATGAACTTTGTGATAAGTTCGAAGTGAGTCGAATGACAATCAGACAGGCGATTAATAATTTAGTGGAACAAGGCTATTTATATCGGAAGCGTGGAATTGGAACATTTGTCCAACTTCCGAAAGTGGAACAAAAATTGCAAGGAATGACGGGATTCACAGAAGACATGATTTCTCGTGGGATGAACCCAAGTAGTCAATTACTTAGTTTCCGCCTAGTTCCAGCTACTGCGAAAATAGCAGACCGGTTGAGAATACAGGAGGGGGAATCGGTTTATGAAGTGAGGCGTATTCGCTTAGCTGATGATGAACCGATTGCTTTTGAGACGACATATTTGTCGCCAGCTCTTGTAAAAGATATTAACGAAGAGATATTGCAACAATCTTTATATGAACATTTAGAGAAAAAACTGGGCTTTAAACTTGTTAGCGCTACTCAGTCAATTGAAGCTTCCGTTGCGACGGAAAATGAAGCTGAACATCTGCATATTCCTAAAAAGGCGCCTGTACTTGTAATGCGTCAATGGTCATATTCAGAAGGTGAGGTACCGCTAGAGTACGTGAAATGTATTTATCGTGGAGATCGTTATAAATTTATTACGAATATCGCACGTAACAAATAGTATATTTCAGTTTGTGAAGTACAGTGGAATTGAAAATGGTTAACATGTAAAGAAATAAAAATACGACTCATCCTTATAAGGAATGAGTCGTATTTTTATTATGAGCAATTACGTGGTTAACAGCATCTTTGACGTGATTTACTACATAGTGAGCGTGATTTTTTACTGCATCATCTGCTTGTGACATAGCAAAACTGTGAGGAGTTAAAGAAAACATAGGAATATCATTGTAAGAATCCCCTATACAAGCAATTTCCTCAGGTTTTATTTGAAACTCATTTAATAAAACAGAAATGGCAGAGCCTTTACTAACATTCGGTGGCATTACATCTAAACATTGTTCTGCTGAGATGAAAGTACTAACTTTCCCGTGGAATTTTTCATCAATTTTTTTCTGAAGGAGTTGCAAGCTCTCCTTTGTTCCACCGACAGAAATTTTATTTGGGAAAATTGTATCATCAATCTTCTGTAGTAAGTTTGGTTCTTCAACAGAAGTCATAGTTACTTGTTGTTCAAGTTCTTGAATAAAAGGTGTTTTCTCTTCAATGTAATAATTATGCTCATCACTTACATAACGGAAATAAGGATCTTCATTCGTCATAGCTAACAAATCGGGAAGTATGCTGGAATCAAAAGTTGCAGATAATAGTTGTTTATTTTCATGTGTATATACAAAAACACCATTTACACTAATGCGATGAAAATTTGTATTTACAGCTTTCATTAAGTCTGCAATTTCATTATCAAGTCTTCCGGAAGCGAAGCAAAGAATAACATTTTGTTCGGCAAGGCTGCGTAGTGCCGCAACATCTTGTTCATCAATAAGACCTCCGTGTTGCATCATTGTACCATCGATATCACTTACAAACATTTTAATCATGCTGTTATCTCCTTTCTATGTACAGTTGCTCTTACATTATACGCATCATATATAAACATGTCTAAAAAATGAATTTTTATTAAATGGCAGATGTTTTACATTGACGACAAAGAAGAATATTCTGTAACATGAAAGTAGGCTATTTAAGTACGAGGGTGGTGTTATATGAATAATTATCTAGAAATTAAAAAAGTTTTAAATAATAATGTCATCATTGCTAGCCATCCTGAACACGAGGAAGTAGTAGTGATTGGAAAAGGAATTGGATTTGGGAAAAAAGCGAAAGATGTATTGGAGCAAGAACAAATCGAAAAAATGTTTGTCTTAAAAAATGAACGTGATCGTGAACAATATAAATTATTAGTGCCGCATATTAGTGAAAAATTAATTGAATTGATGAACGATATTATGCTGTACATTCAAGAAAAAGCGAAATCTCCACTAAATGAACATATTCATATTGCGTTAACGGATCATATTTCATTTGCGATTAAAAGGTTAAAACAAGGACTTACAATTGATAACCCTTTTTTAGTTGAAACAAAAATGCTCTATCCAGAGGAATATGCAATTGCGGAAGGTGTTGTACAACTTTTAAATTCTCGTTTGCAAATTACATTGCCAGAAGGAGAAATTGGTTTTATTGCACTTCACATTTACAGTTCGCTTACAAATTCTGATTTATCTTCAGTTAATCAAAACTCCCGTCTCATTGCACAACTTGTATCTTTAATTGAGACAAACTTACAAATTACATTAGACCAAGAGAGCATTCATTATTTACGCCTTATTCGTCATCTTCAATATGCTATTGAGAGGGTGAAAAAAGGAGAAAAAGTAGAAGAATCGCAAAGTTTTGCTGATTTATTAAAGGCGGAGTATCCAGTTTGCTATAACTTGGCTTGGAAGCTAGTTAAGGTCATGCAAAAAGAGTTGCAACTACCTGTATATGAAGCTGAAAGTATTTATTTAACGATGCACTTGCAACGCTTAGTGAAGGCAGAGCATGTGTAAAAAGTCATATATTTTTGTCTAAAATGAAAACGTTAAAAAAAATGATTGAATCGCTTACAATAGTTATGTATAATAACTATTGCAAAGTTATACAAATTTCGACAAACACATTAAGGTGAGTAACGAAAACGTTTGCCTTAATTATAGTGAACTTATACGTAAACCTATTTTTGACACGTGTTACTGATTCGATCAGGCATGAGTGGAGAAAAGTAAGGAATGTAAGCTAGAGAAAGGGATATACTACCCTTTGTATAGCTATCGTTCTATCTTTTTTTCCTCATGTCTTTTTGGCGTTTGTCGGAAGGTATCAATATAGATAAGAGAGGAAGGGTTTCCATGTTTAAGAAGATCTTTGGTGTTCTTCAAAAAGTCGGAAAAGCGTTAATGCTTCCAGTAGCGATTTTACCGGCGGCAGGTATTTTACTTGGATTTGGTAATGCATTTCAAAATCCACAGTTAACAAATGTTATTCCTGCTTTAAAAGCAGATTGGTTCGTAATGGTTGCAAAAATTATGGAACAATCTGGTGATATTATTTTCGCTAACCTTGCATTATTATTCGCAGTTGGGGTAGCAATTGGTTTAGCTGGTGGAGACGGAGTAGCTGGTTTAGCAGCATTCGTCGGCTACTTAATTATGAACAAAACGATGAGTGTGTTCTTAGAAGTAGATAAGCTAGTGAAAGTAACAAGTTCTGGAGCAGACCCAGTAAAAATTGGATTTGCAGATCCAGCGTATGCAAACGTATTAGGTATTCCAACGCTACAAACAGGAGTATTTGGTGGTATTATCGTCGGTATAGTAGCGGCATATTGCTATAATAAATACTTCAACATTGAATTACCATCATACTTAGGTTTCTTTGCAGGTAAGCGCTTCGTACCGATCGCAACTGCAACATTCTCTTTAATAGTAGGTATTATCATGTGCTTCATTTGGCCATACATTCAAGGTGGCTTAAACACGTTCTCACATCAAATGATTGATGCAAATAGAACAATCGCAGCATTTATATTCGGTTTAATTGAACGTTCATTAATTCCATTTGGATTACATCACATTTTCTATTCACCGTTCTGGTTCGAATTCGGTCAGTATACAAATGCAGCTGGCGAATTAATCCGTGGTGACCAAAAAATCTTTATGGCACAGTTAAAAGACGGTGTAGAATTAACAGCAGGTACATTTACAACTGGTAAGTATCCGTTCATGATGTTTGGTCTTCCAGCAGCAGCTTTAGCAATGTACCATGAAGCACGTCCAGAAAATAAAAAATTAGCAGCAGGTATTTTAGGTTCTGCAGCATTAACATCTTTCTTAACAGGTATTACAGAGCCACTTGAATTTTCATTCTTATTCGTAGCGCCAGTATTATTCGGAATTCACGCTGTATTTGCTGGTCTATCATTTATGACAATGCAAATTTTAGGTGTTAAAATTGGTATGACATTCTCTGGTGGTTTAATTGACTTCCTATTATTCGGTGTATTACCAGGCCGTACAGCATGGTGGTGGGTAATTATTGTTGGTCTTGTACTAGCAGTTATTTACTACTTCGGATTCCGCTTTGCAATTCGCAAATGGAATCTAAAAACACCTGGTCGTGAAGTGGCAAATGCAAATGACGGCGCAGGAAAAGCAGAAGCAGGCGAACTTCCTCGTGAAGTATTAGTAGCACTTGGTGGTAAAGAAAACATTGCTTCTTTAGATGCTTGTATTACTCGTTTACGTGTTCAAGTTAACGAACAAAAGAATGTAAACAAAGACCGCTTAAAAGAACTTGGAGCAGCTGGTGTACTTGAAGTTGGAAATAACATTCAAGCTATTTTCGGGCCGAAATCTGACACATTAAAATCACAAATTCATGATATTATGTCAGGGCGTACACCTCATGTTGAAAAAGAAGAACCTGTAAAAGTGGAAGAAACTCCTCAAAAAGTTGATGAAAATGAAACAATTGTATCACCAATCGAAGGAAAAATCTTACCAATTACAGAAGTACCTGACCAAGTATTCTCAGGAAAAATGATGGGAGACGGATTTGCAATTGAACCAACTGAAGGAACAGTAGTTTCTCCAGTGAACGGTGAGATTGTCAATGTATTCCCTACAAAACATGCGATTGGCATTCAATCTGAAGGCGGAAAAGAAATTTTAATCCACTTCGGTATTGATACTGTAAAATTAAATGGTGAAGGTTTTGAAGCGCTTGTAGCACAAGGCGACAAGGTGAAACAAGGCCAACCATTATTAAAAGTAGATCTTGCATTTGTAAAAGAAAATGCACCATCTATCATTACACCAATTGTCTTTACAAACTTACAACAAGGGCAACAAATCGAATTGAAAAAAGATGGAAATGTTAAGAAGGGCGAAACCGCTATTATTGACATTCAGTAGGAATTTGACGCAAAATGTTTATAATTATAATAGGCGATGTGGTTGACCGAACATCGCCTATTATATACAATAGATGGTGTAGTACTCACGTCTATACAACTAAAAAATACTGTAATTTAAAGGAGATAAATTATCATGGAAAAAATCTTTAAAGTAACTAGCGACTCAGGAATTCATGCTCGTCCAGCAACTCTACTTGTAAACACTGCAAGCAAATTCGGTTCTGACATTAACTTAGAGTATAACGGAAAGAACGTTAACTTAAAATCAATCATGGGCGTTATGTCTTTAGGCATTCAACAAAACGCAGAAATTAAAATCACTGCAAATGGTGATGATGCAGCTCAAGCACTAGCAGCTATCGAAGAAACTATGAAAAATGAAGGATTAGGAGAATAATGACTCTTAACATTCAAGGGATCGCTGCATCAAGTGGGATTGCTATTGCAAAGGCTTTCAGACTTGAAAATCCTGAATTTAACATCGAAAAGAAATCAATTACAAACGAAGCTGCAGAAATTGCACGCTTAGACGCTGCGCTTGAGAAAGCAAAAACTGAATTAGAAGCTATTAAGGACCACGCATTTGCTGAACTAGGTGCTGACAAAGCTGCGATCTTTGAAGCACATTTATTAGTGTTAAATGATCCAGAACTAGTAAACCCAGTAAAAGATAAAGTAAATAGCGAAAAAGTAAATGCTGAATTTGCAATGGATGAAGTTGCATCAATGTTTATTTCTATGTTTGAAAACATGGATAACGAATATATGAAAGAACGTGCTGCGGACATTCGTGACGTAACAAAACGCGTTCTTGCACATTTACTAGGAATTAACTTCTCAAATCCTGGTACAATTTCTGAAGAGGTAATCATCATTGCTGAAGATTTAACACCATCTGATACAGCTCAGTTAAACCGTAAGTATGCAAAAGGTTTCACTACTGATATCGGTGGACGTACATCTCACTCTGCAATTATGGCTCGTTCTATGGAAATTCCAGCTGTTGTTGGTACGAAAGTTGTTATGGAGAAAATCCAAAACGGCGATATCGTAATCATTGACGGTTTAGATGGAGAAGTAATTGTAAATCCATCAGAAGAAACTCTTCGTTCGTTTGAAGAAAAGAAAGCGAAATTTGAAGAGCAAAAAGCTGAATGGGCTAAATTAAAAGACCAAGCTACTGTAACAAGTGACGGACATCACGTTGAGCTTGTTGCAAATATCGGAACACCAAATGATGTACAAGGTATTATCGATAATGGCGGAGAAGGCGTTGGCTTATACCGTACAGAATTCTTATACATGGGCCGTGATAATCTTCCAACAGAAGAAGAGCAGTTCGAAGCGTATAAAGCAGTTCTTGAAGGTGTAAAAGAAGGTCAACCAGTCGTTGTTCGTACACTTGACATCGGTGGAGATAAAGAGCTTCCATACTTACATTTACCAAAAGAAATGAACCCATTCTTAGGATACCGTGCAATTCGCTTATGTCTTGATGAGCAAGATGTGTTCCGTACACAACTTCGTGCATTACTTCGTGCTAGCGTATACGGTAACTTAAAAATTATGTTCCCAATGATTGCAACTCTTGATGAGTTCCGTCAAGCGAAAGCGATTTTATTAGAAGAGAAAGCGAAACTTGTAGAAGCGGGTACAACTGTTTCTGATTCTATTGAAGTTGGTATGATGGTTGAAATCCCAGCTTCAGCAGTATTAGCAGATCAATTCGCGAAAGAAGTTGACTTCTTCTCTATCGGAACAAATGATTTAATCCAATACACAATGGCTGCAGACCGTATGAACGAACAAGTATCTTACTTATACCAACCATATAACCCATCTATTTTACGTCTTGTAAAAATGGTTATCGATGCTGCTCATAAAGAAGGCAAATGGGCTGGTATGTGTGGTGAGATGGCGGGCGATTCACTTGCTATCCCATTATTATTAGGATTAGGTTTAGATGAGTTCAGTATGAGTGCAACATCTATTCTTCCTGCAAGAACACAGCTAAGCAAGTTGTCAAAAGCAGAAATGGAAACATTAGCAGAAAAAGCATTAATGATGTCAACTGCTGAAGAAGTTGTTGAACTAGTTAAAAGCATATAAACAATAAAAAAACCTGAGCCGATTTGAAATCGGTCTCAGGTTTTTTCTATGAGAAAAGTAAATCTTATTTGCTTACTATTGAGGATAAGAGACAGAATTAGATAGCGATTGCAACGATATCAGTTGGGCATACACGTAAAATACCAGTAAAAGTATTTCGATTTTGATTGTTCTTATCGTCTTTATTGTTATCTTTGTCGTCTTTGTTATTACGAGCTAAAGCAGAGAAAAGAGCAACACCGTTAGCGAAACCTTCAAAAATTACATTATTGAAAGTGCCATTACCTCTAATGCTTAAAAGAGAAAGTTCTGTTCCAACTGAAATGCTAGCAAGTACGTTACATACAGCTGGTTGTTGTGGTCTAACTACTTCTCTCTCTTTCTCGCGATGTTCACGATGGTCACACTCTCTTTCACGATGATGACAGTCTCTAAAGTTATCACAGCATCCAAATGATCCAAACATAATCCTCATCACCCCCTTCACACTTATAATCTATGTAAGTTCGGTAGTTAGTGACTGGACAGAGAGTGGAATTTTTTCTAGGGGATTTTCTCATTTTAAATGACTAGCTGGGTGTTTAGTATGGAATGATGTTTAAAATAGGGGGAATATAACAAAAAAATGTAAAAACCACCGAAATAAATGAAATGGGTAGCCTTTACACTTTTTTACTTTTATATAAAACGATGATATATACAGGAAGAGCTAGGAGTAGTGGCACAATGGATCGTGCAGTATGTTTTTCTGATTCTAATTGGAATGCTTCTTCTTTTGGAAATTGTAAAATGGAGATGTTTGCGGCATCACCAATAAAATATAGAAGCAGTACAGTTACTATGTAACATAAAAGTGCGATAAAGCTTCCGTATGAACTCAATGAAAATCCCTCTCTTGTTATCTATTTGTTATCATTGTATCACAATTGTAACAAAAATACACGGGTATATTTCAACGCCTTAACAAAATTCGACACGAAACGTCACGTTTATTTATGAGGAGGGAATAGAATATACTTTTCCATAAGTATAAATGTCGAATGATTTGTAGTAATATTACAAAAGTATGACAGGGAATAAAAAAACGAAGGCAACGTAGTTACCTTCGTTTTTTATTATTTTGCCCACTCACTCACTTGCTCTACACTCATGCGAGGTGCAGGGTGGCCTTTTAAAGTTGATTCACCAATTGTAATAAGCATAATTGGAACGTAACGAGATGAAACGTTAAATTCGTCTGTCAGTGCTTGTGGATTGAAGCCACCAATAGCACAAGTATCCCAACCAGTTGCTTTAGCTGCAAGCATAAGTTGCATTGCTGCTAAAGATGCATTTGAAAAGGCAGCATCTCTTGGGAATTGTTCACGAGCATATGCAGATTCAATATTTTTAGCTAAGCGTTCTTTTGCTTCTTCTTTCATAAATCCTTGTTCTACAATTGGACCATATACCGGCTCAACATTTTTATAAGCTTCTAAATCGCCTAAAATAGCGACTACTGCAGAAGCATCAAGAATTTGTTGTTGGTTATAAGCTATTGGGTGTAATCGTTTTTGTACATCTTCACCTTGAAAAACAAGGAATTTCCAGTGTTGTAAGTTCCAAGCGGAAGGTGCTTGTGCTGCGGCTTTTAAAATCTCATGTAATTCTGTAGATGAGATTTCTTTATTTGGGTTGAATGCACGTGTAGATGTGCGTTCATATAGAACATCAAAAAAGTTGTCGTTTGTCATTGTATATCCTCCAAATTGTATATCGAATTATCTTCAAAAAAATAATATACACTACTTACATTTTGTAAGTTATCGAATTTAAGAATATAATATCTTTATTTTAATTGTCAAGTTTTAAAAATTAGCTAGGGCATTCATACAAACGATACAATTCCTACAATCATACACTAAAAAAGGAATTTATAGAGTGAAAAGCGAAGATAACATTCTCAATTAGCTTGTTAATATGTATCTCTCACAAATTAAAGTTTATTGGAGACCAGTCTTTTAAAAAAGTTTGTGAGGAATTCAGTAGAACAAGATATATGAAGTGAGTGAAGACTAGTGATGAACATACTACATTTTTTATTAGAGAATACGGTTTTCCAAAATGTGTTACAAGATCTGCAGTTAAATGTCCTTTATATAGAAAATGGATGTAAGCATCAACAAACGGTAGAAAATATCCATCCCAAATGTATGTTTATAGCAAATAGTTTTGAAGAGGGCGAACTATTATTTCAAAGAACGAAACCACACATTATCATTACGTATGTAACAGATTATTCTCAAATAAAATATATAAAGAATATGTATACTCCGCACAGTACATTCATTGTCATTTGGGATCAACAAATAACAAAAGAATTCACAGATGTACTTGCATTAGGAATACGTAATATTGTAATAGCTCCTGTAACTCCGCAAGCAGTGTTAGAGGAAGTGAATAAGAGTTTGTATCAACTTTCTTTAGTGAGGCAAGTTAGTTTGCAGCAGGAATTGCTTCAAACGATGTTTGATTTTCAAAATGATCTATTATTTATAGTAGAAGATGATGAAATAGTTGATTGTAATACAAATTTTTTAGCTTTTTTCGGATATGAAAATTTGTTTGCCTATCGTGAGCAACATTTAGTATTTGCTGAACATTTTATTAGAGAAAATGGATACTACTCGACGACGCATGATATAACATGGCTAGACGATACTTTATCTAGTGGTAGAAGAATTAAGATGTTAAATTATGAAGGGGCAGTATCTACTTTTCTATTACGTGCGACACCATTGCCAGAAGATTTATCAAGATTTATTGTAAAGTGCACGGAAATTACAGAATTAGATGAAATCTATCAAGAACAAGAAAGACTTGCTATGATAGATTCATTGACAGAGATTTATAATCGTTTAAAGTTTCAACAAATACTAGAGGTAGAATGGGAAAAGGTAATACGTAGTGATGAGAAAATAGCAATCATTTTATTTGATATAGATAATTTTAAAACAGTTAATGACACATATGGTCATGATTTTGGCGATTTAGCATTAATACAACTTGCAGAGCTTATGAAATCTAAAGTGGAGCAGCAACATGTATTTGCAAGATGGGGAGGAGAAGAATTCATTATATTAGTGACAAATACAGTAGAAAAGGAAGCATTTCAAGTTGCGGAGTCATTACGATTCTTTATTGAAACAAAGCAATTTACTGGAATTTCGAAGTTAACAGCTAGCTTTGGAGTTGCGTTATATGAACAAGGAACTACAAGAGAAGAATTAATGCAACGAGCGGACATTGCATTATATGAAGCGAAAAAAAATGGAAAGAATCAAGTATGTGTGTATAGAAAAGAAAAAATGTAATTTTTCGCAACAAATTGTTGCGATTTTTTTTTATTGTTTGATAATAGAATAGGGGGGATAATTTTTAGCGAAGGAATTATGGAGGATCAATATGATAAAAAAAGTAATGGTGGTGGCTTCACTGTCTGCTATAGTTGGCGGCGGAGTATACTATTTTCTTGTTAGCCCCAATATAAAGGAAAACACTGTATTAACAACGAAAGTGAATCCTACTATTGAATCGGAAATACAAGGGAATATAGAAGAAAAAGAAGAGCAACAAATTGATTATGCTAGCATATCTCAAAAATTAGATCAATATTTAGTCGGAAAGCAATTCAATGGAACAGTTTTGGTAACAGATAAAGAGCATGTTATATTGAATAAAGGATATGGGTATGCTGATGTTCAAAATAAAATAGAAAATACGCCTCAAACAAAATATCGTATCGGTTCTATTACGAAAACAGTCGTTGCCACATCTATTTTACAGCTGCAAGAACAAGGGAAATTGAATATTCAAGATAATGTAAATAAATATATTCCTTCATTTCCGGAGAATAAAAATATTACGCTATATCATTTATTAACGCATACCTCTGGTTTACCTGAACATGCGAAAGGAAATGTGAATGCGGCTTCCCGCTTACAATTAATTAATTGGATTGGACGTCAAAATTTAGAATTTCCTGCAGGAACAGGTTGGAGATATACAGATTATAATTATATGGTGCTTGCTTATATAATAGAACATATATCGAAAAAACCTTTAGGAGATTACATAAAAGAAAACATATTTGTAAAAGCAGATATGCATGAATCCGGTATGGGAAATATGGTACCTGGAGATAAAAATTTTACAAAGGGTTATGTGAAAAAAGATAAAGAGCTTGTACCAGCGCAGAAGTTAGGCATGGATTGGCTATATGGTTGTGGTGAGATGTA
The DNA here is from genome assembly GCF_009183805.1 of Bacillus sp. B2-WWTP-C-10-Post-4. NCBI lineage: Bacteria > Bacillati > Bacillota > Bacilli > Caryophanales > Bacillaceae > Bacillus > Bacillus sp. B2-WWTP-C-10-Post-4. Next base: position 85,905 of record NZ_WEII01000007.1, read on the forward strand.
TACGACAGTTGGAGATATGAAGAAGTTAGACGAAGCAATTATAAATGGAAAACTTCTTTCTGAACAAAGTATACAAGCAATGTTTTCACCTTCAGCAGAACGGAAATATGCATTTAGTTTTTATATATATCCAGATTATTTTCATAATCATGGTGTATTATCTGGTTGGAACACTTTCAATAATTTTAATAAAGAAAAAGGAATTTTTGTTATGTTATTTTCAAATGTGAAAAATAGTATGGATGATGACTTTAATAAAGAGTTCCGAAAGATGGTAAATGATTTATTAGAACAAAGGGGATGAGAAAATGGAACATAAAACTGTATCAATAGGTTTCATTGGTATTGGCGTAATGGGAAAAAGTATGGTTTATCACTTAATGCAAGATGGTCATAAAGTATATGTATATAATAGAACGAAAGCAAAAACAGATTCTTTAGTGCAAGCTGGTGCAAATTGGTGTAATACGCCAAAAGAGTTAGTGAAGCAAGTTGATATTGTAATGACAATGGTTGGATATCCACATGATGTAGAAGAAGTGTATTTTGGTATAGAAGGAATTATAGAACATGCAAAAGAAGGTACGATAGCAATTGACTTTACGACATCTACACCTACTTTAGCAAAACGTATTAATGAAGTTGCAAAAAGCAAAAAAATATATACGTTAGATGCACCTGTCTCAGGAGGAGATGTTGGCGCGAAAGAAGCAAAACTCACAATTATGGTAGGTGGAGAGAAAGAAATATATGATAGATGCTTACCTTTACTTGAAAAGTTAGGAACAAACATTCAATTACAAGGACCAGCTGGGAGTGGACAACATACAAAAATGTGCAATCAAATTGCCATTGCTTCCAATATGATTGGAGTATGTGAAGCTGTTGCTTACGCGAAGAAGGCTGGACTGAATCCAGATAAAGTGTTAGAGAGTATTTCAACAGGAGCAGCAGGTAGCTGGTCATTAAGTAATTTAGCTCCTCGAATGTTAAAAGGAGACTTTGAGCCAGGATTTTATGTAAAGCATTTTATGAAAGATATGAAAATTGCTTTAGAGGAAGCAGAAAAATTACAATTACCAGTCCCAGGCTTAAGTTTGGCGAAAGAATTGTATGAAGAGTTAATTAAGGATGGCGAAGAAAATAGTGGAACACAAGTATTATATAAAAAATATATAAGGGGGTAAACGAGGTGGACCTTCAAAAGTTTGATGAGATGATTGATACTGTACAGCGAGCTACTTGTATGCAAATTAATGAAAGACAAAAAGAAGCTTTTAAACAAAAATATGATTTTGAACCAGAATTTGAATATGGAAGAGATGAGAAGGGGCATTATGTAATTCGAACCTCAAAAAAGATGTTAGAAGAAATGGAGTTTTATTTAGCATTGAAATATGATCGTGATGGAGTGGATCTTTATATGCAAGCTGAGATTGACGGCATATTTTATGTATCTATTAGCTATGGTGAAGATGCCCTACATCTACAAGAATTGTTTCAATTTCTAGAAGAAAATAAATAAAAGTCCTCAAATGAGGACTTTTATTTATTTAGTCATCTTTAATTTTTATAATTATAAGTTAGAAGCCCGGCGGCATCGTTCAACCGGGAACGGGATAATTTGTGCGATGTGATTAGGGCCAAATTGTTTTGTACGAGCATGGCGTATTATATAAAAAGCACACAGAATTGAAACAGGAATAGCGCCGAATAAACCAAATAATAAAGCGCTTACACAAGATGCGACAAATCCTAAAACACCAATTTCTAACTCTTCCATAATAGCTCCTAAAATAACAGGAAATGCTCCACATGTAACTCCAAGTATAAGTGCGATAAGTAAGCTCATGATTATCCCCCTCTGTTTGCGATATTATTTTCCTTCTTAGTTAATTGTAGTATATCACATATAAAACAGAATTTTCAGAAAAAATTCAAAAAATGTTCAAAAAATGCACTTGAAAAATCAAGGTGTTAAACTTGTGATGAAATGGTACTTTCAAGTAAATAAAAAATCAGGCTTATTTCAAAATGAAATAAGCCTGTTCCATAGGAGGATGTATATATGTAGAGTGAATAAAAGTTTGGAAAAGGGGGTCCAAGTCCTTTTATTCAACTAACTACCTTAATAGATTGGAACCCAGCCTTCAGTTGTCACAAAAATACGAATAGCTACAACTTGGCGATCATCTTGCAAGGTAAAATAATGTCTTGCATTTTCAGGAACAGATATTAAATCGCCTGGCTCAAGTTCAACATCAAAGAATTTCCCATCTTTACCTTCAATAGCGAAAATGCCATGACCACTGACGATAAAACGAACTTCGTCATCTGTATGATGGTGTTCCTTTTGGAAATTAATTAATAATTCGTCAAGGTTAGGGGTGCTATTTGAAAGTGAAATTACATCATGTGCTTTATAACCACGGCGTGCTGAAACATCAGCGATTTCTTTTGAAAACACAGCTAATATTTCAGCTTTGTTTTCATCTGTTAAAGAATAATTTTCATTTAAATGAGTAGGAAGTTTAGAAATATTCCATTTCTCATATAAAACGCCTTCCTCTTGTAGAAATTTAGATACTTCCACTTCATTTTCAATACGAGTATTTACTTCATGAATACGAATTTGCGCCATTAGAAACGCCTCCTTGAATTGATAATAGTTTTATATGAAATTGGAATAAAAACTCATAAGCTTCTAATCTCTTCTTTGCATCAAAGCTATCTCGACCCCATACGGTAATACCGTGGTTACGGATTAATACTGCACCCGAATCTCCTTGTATATGCTTTCGGAAGTTTTCTCCAAGCGTTGGGATATGGGCATGGTTTTCAATAATAGGAATTTGAATTGTTGCACCTTCTTCCCAAATATCGAGAGCTTTAATAATTTCTTGATTTTGAAGGGTGACTGCATCACTATATAAATTTGTGATGACATTATTATCAGTTGTATGAACATGAAGTACGCACCCGGCATTCGTATTGTTATAAATGTGTGTATGCAATATTGTTTCTGCTGAAGGGCGTAATTCAGTCTCTAAAACGGGAACTCCTACATGATCTACTAATAGAAAATCATCTGGAGTGGTTTTTGTTTTATCTTTACCGCTTGCTGTAATAAGAAAAGTAAGTGGTTCATGGCTAACCTTTATAGAAATATTACCACTTGTTGCTGGAAACCAATTTCGTGTTGTTAACTCTTTTTTTAACTCGCTTAAGTCATACCATTGACGAAAAAGTTGTTTCATGCCTTCACCTCCAACAAAAGTTTTAATTCAGCTTGCACATCTTGAAATGTTTCAAACGGTGTATAAGCAATATGATTTTCTTCACACTTTGTAATAAGAAAATCGCGAGCGAATACTTTATCAGCTTGTTTCGCGGCTTGTAAATCAGTAATAGAATCTCCAATTACAATATGAAAGTCATTTGTATCACTTAATTTACGGATTAATGATGATTTACATAATCCGCAATGATTTTGACAATGATCATCACAAGAATGAGGCCATTTAACTGTAATAAACTCTGCTGAAAAGTCTGTTTCATTACAATAAATTTGCTCTTTTGGAATGATTCCTTGTAAGAGTGGATAGACGAAGAAATCCATTCCACCTGATATCACGTAAAAAGAAATGTTATTTTTCTTTACGAATTGTATAAACTCATGAAAACCACTACGGATTTCAGCAGTTTCTATTAAAAATTGAATAATATCATCGTGCAGATTAGTAGGTATGAATTGAAATAATTGAGAAACACCTTCTTGAATGGATAGTTCTTGTGATAAAATTTTATTCTTTACTTCTTCGGCTTCTGGTGGTGCGAATTTTTCCATAATGGACATAATGTTATCATTATTTGTAATCGTGCCATCGAAATCACAAAATACTTGAATACTCATAATTTCACCTCATAAGAGGGATTTCCCCATATTTGTAGTGCACTATGCAAATTTATGTCGTCTACTTCATGGAGTGGTTTATTTTGCAAAGTAGCATCAATTGCAGTACGGAAAGCTTTACCGCCGCCTTGCGCTCCATTTGGATGTCCGTGTATCCCGCCGCCAGCATTAATAACAACATCTTTACCGAAATCTCGTACAATAAAGGGAACGAAACCAGGATGAATACCAGCAGACGGAACAGAAAAGCTCTTCTTGAAAAATGCATCGTCTTCAGTTAAATATTTTGAGATAGCAAGAGCCTCCTCTTTTTCTAGCGCAACACTTCCGTATGGAGATGGGAATAATGAAAAGTCAGCCCCAGCATAACGTAGTAGCTTTCCAAGTAATAATGGTGATGAAACTCCATATAACTTGGATGCTGAATAAGCACCACTTACAGCAGGATGTGCCATAATAGGAACTGGGATTTCATCATCTTCTGCAAGTGATTGTAGTACATCTAGTCCGTAAGCAAATACGTTAAATAATAGAATATCAGCTCCAGCTTGCACTGCACGTTTAGCATTTTCTTTTAAATCAAAAGTTCGTCCTGTTAAATTTAAGGCATATAACGTTTTATGACCGTATGTTTCGTAGACAGATTGTAAAACTTCTTTTCCAGATACAATGCGTTTCGTAAGTGGTGTTAATGCATTTTCAAATAATATTTCATCATCTTTTACTATATCTACACCACCAATTGCTTGATCGCGTAATTGCGTTTTTAAATACCCAATGTTTCGTCCAATCATTCCTTTAAAAATACTCATTAAAAGGGGACGATCATGCACTTGTAAAAGATTTCGAATACCATCTATCCCGAATTTTGGACCAGGAAAATGTTTTTTTAACTCGTCTGAAAAAGTTAAGTCAATTAGTTTTACTTCGCCATCAAGTGATAGCTTTCCAAATGTAGTCGTTAAAATCGCTGGTAAATCTGGACTGAAGTTTAATAGCGGATATTCGATTTTAATAATTCCGCGTTTTACTTTTTTACGTAAATACGAATTGGTATATTCATGTTCAGCTAATTCCTCAACATGAATGACGTTGCCTTTATGCTGCTTTAATTGTTCTTGCAATAAGTGTGGCAAATGAGTCCAAGAGCCAATTGTTAAACCGAGTGCAATTTGCTCAGCTTTTTTTTCTAAGTTATGTGAATCATCATGGATTAAATACGTCGCTATAATTCCGCTCATTGTTATAACCTCCTAGTTAAATAAAAAAACCTCTCAGCTAAGGAGAGGTTTTTTTACAACCAGCTCCTTATCTGTCAGCGTAATGCTGCGAGAATTAGCACCGTGTCTACAATTGTAGATCGGTTGCCGGGTTTCGTCGGGCTCGTCCCTCCACCTGCTCTTGATAAGAAGTATTTAGAAATGTTTAAATTTTTAAGATAACTGAATTTTGTCAGATATTTTTCGTGTTGTCAATTACTTTTTGAAAAAATTTAATTTATCAATTCGATTAATGGCTTCCCGTAATCTATCTTCTGCATGCAAGAGACCAACACGGACATACCCTTCCCCATGCTCACCAAATCCAACACCAGGAGCAACTGCGACATGTGCTTTTTCTAGTAAAATATCAGAAAATTGCTCAGAGGTATATCCTTTTGGAACGGGAAGCCATGCAAAGAATGATCCTTTTGGAATGTCTACATTCCAACCAATTGAGTGACAGGCTGAAATAAGAGCGTTTCTTCGAGATTCGTAACTATTTACAAGGTCTATTACGCAAGACTGTGAACTTAATAGCGCTTCTCGAGCAGCATCTTGAACTGCACCGAATATACTAACATACATATGATCTTGTAATAGGTTAATTGTTTCAATCACACTTTCATTCCCTACAGCAAAAGCGATGCGCCAGCCAGCCATATTGAAAGTTTTTGATAATGTGTAAATTTCAATTCCTATATCTTTCGCACCATCTGCTTGCAAGAAACTAACAGGTTTTTGACCATCAAATCCGATAGCGCCATAAGCAAAATCGTGAACAACTAATATATTATGTTTATTAGCAAAGTGAATGGTTTCATCAAAAAAATCTTTTGATGCAGTAGCACCGGTAGGATTATTTGGATAGTTTAAAAACATTAATTTTGCACGCTCTGCAATAGAGTCATCAATGTTCGTATAATCTGGTAAAAAGTTATTTTCTGCAATAAGCGGCATTGTTTCAAAGTGTGCTTTTGCTAAAGCAACCCCGGATAAATAATCTGGATAACCTGGATCCGGAACGAGAATCGTATCACCAGGATTTGTAAAACAAATCGGTAATTCTACTAGTCCAGCCTTCCCGCCAAACAAAATAGCAACTTCAGTTTTTGGGTTTAATTCGACGCCGTATTCACGTTTATAGAATGTAGCCACGGCTTCCTTTAAGCTTTCATGTCCGCGAAATGGCGGATATTTATGATGAATGGTCTTTTCGGCAGCATTTTGTAAAGCTTTTACGATATGCTGCGGTGTTGGTTGATCTGGATTACCTTGACCTAGATTAATAACATCGTGACCAGCTGCAACGACTTTGTTAACTTTTGCAACAAGTGAAGCGAAAAATTGTGTTGGCAATGATGTTACTATCTCAGAAGGTTGAAATAATTTCATACTTTCCACCTCTTTTGAAAGTTGTTACAATTCTAGTGACAAATGATATAATCTTTCCAGTATTTTGTAAAGAGAAAAATAAGAATGGGGCTGAAAAAATGAAAGTCGCATGTATTCAAATGGATATTGTTTTTGGAGAGGTAGAAAAAAATATTGAGAATGCTAAAAATAAAATAAGCGAAGCTATGAAGGAAAGGCCAGATGTTATCGTCTTACCAGAACTATGGACAACAGGATATGATTTAACGAGACTTTCTGAAATTGCAGATAAGGATGGAGTGGAAACGAAAGAAAAGTTAATAGAATGGGCGAAGCAATATAATGTACATATTGTTGGTGGGTCCATAGCGAAGCAAACGGATCAAGGCGTTACAAATACGATGTATGTTGTAAATAATGAAGGACAGCTAGTCAACGAATATAGTAAAGTACATTTATTTCAGCTTATGGATGAACATAAATATTTAATAGCTGGTAATGGTACGGGCGAATTTAAGCTAGATGATGTTGAATGCGCTGGAACAATTTGTTATGACATTCGTTTTCCAGAGTGGATGCGTGTCCATACTGCTAAAGGGGCAAAAGTATTATTTGTTGTAGCTGAATGGCCATTAGTTCGTTTAGCACATTGGCGTTTGCTATTGCAAGCAAGAGCAGTTGAAAATCAATGTTATGTTGTTGCGTGTAATAGAGCAGGAAAGGATTCGAATAATGTGTTTGCAGGTCATTCTTTAATTGTGGATCCTTGGGGTGAAGTTGTAGTAGAGGCGAATGAAGAGGAATCAATTTTATTTGGAGAGCTTGTATTCGAGAAAATTAAAGAAGTACGTAAGGGAATTCCAGTTTTTGCGGATCGCCGTCCAGAATTATACAAATAAAATGTTGACAAGTGATTTTTATTCTTGGTATAGTCTTCAACATAAAGTTAAAAATTCAAAAAATTATACAACTCTTATCAAGAGCAGGTGGAGGGATTTGGCCCGATGAAGCCCAGCAACCGACCGTAATACCATTGTGAAATGGGGCGTTTATTACGCCAAAAGGCACGGTGCTAATTCCAGCAGAAAGTAAAACTTTCTGGCAGATAAGAGGGGAGAAGATAAACTTCAAACCTCTTTCTTAGTGGAAAGAGGTTTTTCTATGTTAGAAAAACCTCTGAATTTAAAAAGGGGGAGAAGACGATGGGATATTATTCATTAACAGAAATAACAGCTGTACAATATGCGAAAGATCATGGCTATTTTGAAGAGAAGGCAAATGTCATTTGTCATGAAATTGGAGATGGAAACTTAAATTACGTGTTCAAATTAGATGATGGAGAGAAATCCATTATAATAAAACAAGCACTGCCTTATGCTAAAATAGTTGGTGAAAGCTGGCCATTGTCTATAAAAAGAGCAACGATTGAAAGAAAGGCACTGCAAATTTTTGCGCAGTATGTACCGGATTATGTTCCAGTAGTGTACAGTCATGATGAAGAGCTAGCGATAACGGTAATAGAAGACTTATCAAGACTAACAATTACAAGAAAAGGATTAATAGACGGAGAAGAATATCCGCTTTTATCCCAGCATATTGGTCGTTTTCTAGCACATGTTTTATTTTACACTTCAGATTTTGGTTTACAGTCAGAAGAGAAGAGGGTACTAGAAGGTACCTTTGTAAATCCGGACCTTTGTAAAATTACAGAGGATTTAGTGTTTACAGATCCATTTGGACATTATGATACAAATGATTATGAGCCAGATTTACAGCTCGTGGTTGATGAACTTTGGAGTGATAAAACTTTAAAACTAAAAGTAGCACAATATAAATATAAGTTCTTAACAAGAAAAGAAACTCTTATTCATGGTGATTTACATACTGGTAGTATTTTTTCGTCACCTTCTGAAACGAAAGTGATTGATCCAGAATTTGCGACATATGGCCCATTTGGATTTGACATAGGTCAATTTATTGCAAATCTATTATTAAATGCTTTATCTAGAGAAGAAGAAAAGAGAAGTGTACTATTTTTTCATATAGAAAAGACGTGGAGTTATTTTGTAGAGACTTTTACAAAGTTATGGATTGGGGAAGGTGTAGAAGCATATACGAAAGAAAAACAATGGTTACCAATTATTTTGCAAAATATCTTTACTGATGCTGTTGGATTTGCCGGATGTGAACTAATTCGTAGAACAATTGGTTTAGCTCATGTAGCAGATTTAGATGAAATAGAAAATAAAGAAACAAGAATTCAAGCTAAGAAACAAGCGCTATCCTTAGGAAAAGAACTAATAAAATATGAATCTAAAAGTGCTGATATTCAACTGTTTCGAATATTATTTCAACAGACAGTTTCAAGGGGTGTAAAAGCATGAGTACAATCGTTACTGTTCCGAGATCTGTAAGTTGGAAAGGTGATGCAATTGCGGTATTAAATCAAACGAAATTGCCACATAGCACAGAATACAAAACATTAACGACTATTGAAGAGGTTTGGAAAAGTATTATACTGTTAGAAGTACGCGGAGCGCCTGCAATTGGAATTGTAGCTGCATTTGGCTTGGCGCTTGCAGCGAAAAAATATAATACTTTACATATCGAAGAATTTCAAAAGAAGTTTAATAGAGACTGTAACTATTTAGGAACATCACGCCCAACGGCAGTAAATTTATTTTGGGCAATTGATCGTATGAGAGAATCTATTCGAGAGATTACTACAATAAAAGAAGCACAAAAAATATTAGAAGAAGAAGCGCTTCGTATTCAACAGGAAGATGAAGAGGTGTGTCGAAATATTGGGGAATATGCGTTAACATGTTTTAAAGATGGCGATAATATTTTAACAATCTGTAACGCTGGAAGTATCGCAACTGCCAGATATGGAACTGCATTAGCTCCCTTTTATATTGGAAAAGAGAAAGGTGTGCGTTTACATGCATATGCGTGTGAAACGAGGCCAGTTTTACAAGGTGGTCGCTTAACGACGTGGGAATTGAAGCAAGCAAATATTGATGTGACCCTTATTACAGATAATACTGCAGCTCATGCTATTCAAACGAAAGAAATAAACGCGATTATTGTGGGAGCGGATCGAATTGTCGCAAATGGAGATACAGCCAATAAAATAGGGACAATGAATTTAGCTATTTTAGCAAAGCACTTTAATATCCCATTTTACGTTGCTGCTCCACTGTCAACATTTGATGTTACGAAAGAAACTGGAGCCGAAATTATTATTGAAGAAAGAGATGAAACAGAAGTTACGAAAATCTTTGGAAAACAAGTAGCACCAATTGGAACGGATGTTTATAATCCAGCATTTGATATAACGCCGAATGAATTAATTACAGGAATTATTACTGAGAAAGGTATTATACGCGGGGACTATAAACGAGAAATTGCATCATTATTTGAAAAACAAGCTAATACATAATAGCTTGTTTTTTTATGCCTAAATGCAGTGTTTTCTCTTACTTATATAATGAAAGGAGGGGAAGAGGATGGAAGAGTGGATCAAGATGATAGGTAATGTAGGGTTTCCGATTGTTGTAACATTATATTTACTCCACCGTATTGAAAGTAAATTAGAGGGGGTAATTGTTGCAATTGAGAAGCTCCCGCGGCAATTACTAAAGTACGAAGATCCTCGGGATAAAAAATAAAGTTTGCTCTTCTTGAGCAAACTTTATTTTTATTGAGCGGTATAACCACCATCGATAACGACAGCTTGACCAGTTATACCTTTAGCTTTTTCACTCGCTAAAAACATCGCATAATCTGCAATTTCTTGTACTTGTAATAAGCGCTTTTGTGGAACAAGTGGATAAATAACATCTTCTAAAACATTTTCAAGTGGTACATTTCGTGTAGTAGCTAAGTCTTGTAGTTGATTACGTACAAGGGGGGTATCAACATAACCAGGGCAAAGGGCATTAACAGTAATACCATGCGTAGCACCTTCTAAAGCGGCAACTTTTGTTAATCCAATTACGCCATGTTTTGCACTATTGTAGGCAGCTTTTCCAGCAAACCCGACAAGGCCGTTAATAGAAGCGACATTAATAATACGACCATATTTTTGTTGTTTCATAATCGGAAAGGCATGCTTAATTGCAATAAACGGAGCAATTTGCATAATTTGAATTAGTAGCTCGAACTTTTCAGTTGGAAAGTCTTCAATGGGTGAAACGTGTTGCATTCCTGCGTTGTTAATTAATATATGTAATGAACCGAAATGATCAACTGTTTGAGAAATTGCTGCTGTAATTTCCTCTTCAGATGTAACGTCACATTTTAAACCGATAGCTTGAAAACCTTCATTTTGTAATTGTTCAGCAGCTTCTTTTGCACGTTCTTCAAGCCGATCGGTAATCACAACTTTTGCACCTTCTTTTGCAAAAGCCTTTCCCATTTCATAACCAATGCCACTTGCAGCACCTGTTAAAAAGACAACTCGATTTGTAACCATGATGAAAAACATCCCTTCATAATAAAGTTTTCATAGTGCTCTATTTAGAGAAGCTATAATGAAATTCCTGCAAACATTTGGAAAAAATATCGTTAGCTATCTTGTTTTGCAAAATAGTCTTTGCTATACTATTTTGTAAAGCAAGATAGTAGGAGGATTTGAATTATGTCGACAAGTCAAATGCTGAAAGGGATTTTAGAAGGATGCTTACTTGCTATTATTTCTGAAGGCGAAATATACGGTTATGAAATGAGTGAAAAGCTAGCGAAGTATGGTTTTACAATGGCGAGTGAGGGAAGTATTTATCCGTTATTAATACGAATGCAAAAAGAAGGACTAATAACAAGCGTAATGAAGGAATCTCCATCTGGTCCAAAGAGAAAATATTATACATTAACAGAAAAAGGCGAGGAAGCACTTGATGAATTTATGGATCGCTGGGAAACGATGCAAAGTAGTGTAGAACGTCTACTTGAAGGGAAGGGAAGGAGAAAATAATGCTATCAAGTGAAGCGCGAAAGTTTTTGTTAGATATGAGATTATTTTTGACGGCAAAGAGTGTGAAAGAAAGCGATATTGAAAATTTTATAGAAGATGCGGAACTCCATTTAATTGATGGTGAGAGTGATGGGAAAAGTGTAGAAGATATTTTCGGAAGCTCACCGAAAGAATATGCAAATGAACTTGTAAAAGTGATGGAAAGAGATAGACAGGAAACGTGGAAGGAAATTGGTTTTACAGTAATGAATATCGTATCGTTTTGGATTATTGCTTCTATCTTAATAGTGAATCATGGAATGTTACAGATTTCACTTATTCAGTGTATCGGTTATAGTTTTTCATTTATTTTAGTTGTTATAGGTCCTAATTTTCTACTTCGCAAAATGACTTTTGTAACAAGTTTTTCAAAAACGTGGTTTTCTATGTGGTTTTTAGTAATGATAGCGCCAATGTTTTTAATGGGAGTTATTATGGTACTAGATGTGATATATCCTACAAAAATGTTTATATTCACTCAAATGCAAAGTTATTTATTGGCTGGTGGTATTTTTATTATTACAGTAGCGGTAAATATGTATTTTAATGGATGGTTTAAAAACTTATATTTAATTATTCCACTTTCAATTATGTTAGTGTTTAAAACATTTACATCGGAAGATCTCGTGCCAATTTTATTTCAAATTATATGTTTATATGGAAGTTTATTCATTTTAATTTTTGTTGAAATTATGATAAAGACGAATAGAAGAGAAATGATTAAATAAGGGAGGGGTTATAATGAAGATTTCTAAAGAAGGTGAAAAGTTTTTAATCGATACGAAAGTATATTTAATAACAAAAGGTATTAAAGAAGAAGATGTGGACGCTTTTCTAGAAGATGCAGAGCTTCATTTAATAGAAGGTGAAAAAAAGGGAAAGACAGTAAGTGACATATTTGGTGACTCACCAAAAGAGTATGCGGAAGAATTAGCGAAAGAGATGGAGAAGGATAAAAGTGGGAGCATAAAAAGTATTTTAGGGATGATTATTGGTATTGGTGGATATTGGTTACTGACAAATATTTTATTTGGAAGTCCAGATCAACAATTTACGTTAACAAATATACAGTTAATTGGTTATCCTATCGTTTTAATCATTACGATTATTGGAACGATTGTTGCATTTAGAATGTCTTCTTTTAAAAGTAAATTAGTAGAATTTGGAATAATTTATGTAATAGTAATGGTTCCTATTTTATTATTGGTGTTATTGATGTTTATGAACAAATGGTATGGGACACCTGTATTGCAATTGGCGACAATGCAAACATATATATTAGCAGCAATTATCTTTTTATTACTTCTTATTGGTGAAGTATATGTTCTTGGCTGGATGGGTGTTTTTGTACTAATTGTTCCTCTTATGATTATGTTCTTATTTAAAGACTTAGAAGAAAGTAATGTATTTTGGGGAATTGCAAAGGTCTTACTTATGTATGGAAGTATATATGGATTAATGAAATGGTCTTTAAAAATTGAAGAAAGAAAAAGTATGAACTAGAAATTCAATAAAAAGCGGCTGCTCTGGATATACCAAAAATTATTTCCAAAGAAATATTATATAGGGATTTTTAGAGGGATTACATTTACATTTAGTTGTCTATTTTTATTTCTAGCAGCCGGGATTTGTTTTGTTGATTGGAATAAGTTGTTTTAAACAGTAACATGAGGGTTACTGTTTTTTTCTTTGCAATAAAGAGCTTTGTAAAGAGAGTGTTTTTTGTTCTGCTGTTAATAAGGAATGAATATGAACGTTTTCTGGACGAGGGACTATCGGATACATAAGATTTGTTGGAGAAGGGTGGTGCTCCGAGCCGGTTGGAGAATGAGGATCTGCATGAGTAAGTTTTCCATGAATACGTCTTGTAAATAAAATATGACCAATTTCGTGAGCGAGCGTATATATATTTTTCATAGGAGCAGCCGAATTTGTTAAAACGATATAACCGGTAAGTTGCTGTTGTTTTGCTAAAGAATAAGCGCAGGCAATTACTGCTGTTTCTTTGAAATAATCACTGCCAATATAACAAATATAAAGGTCGCATTCAGGAGCTTCATTTACACATGTTTGGAAAAAGGATGCCAGCTTTTCTTGACTTTGAATGGAATTTTTATAACTGATTTCACGATCGGAAAAACGGAAAAGTTCATTTAATACAATTACTTCTTGAATTTGAAATGTAATGGGGTGCCAAATTGATTCTGCAACAGCTAAATCTTTTGCGATGCGGTCATCAGAAATATCGGCGCCGGGAGTAATGCAAATACATATATTGACGTATGGATCCATAAGGAACACCTCAAATGAAAAAAAGTTCTTCCTATAATATATGTGGGAAAAAGATGTCATGTATGGATAAACGCCTTCTTTATTGAATATATAGATGACAAGTCGAAAAAATTTCATAGTTCTATAACATGGTGTGGTCGTCTTTTTGATATAGTAAAGGAAAGGGGGAGAATATATGTATACATTAAAAATCGTTTCAGACAGAGAAGCACTTTATCAATTTGCGAGTTATGTAAGAGTTGTACAAGGGGTTGAAGATGTATATGTAGAGGTGGGAGAACCTTTATATGAACATCCTTTAATGAAGTTTTATGTACATATTAAGCTGAAAGAAACATATGAGCAGCATAAAGCGTTACAGGAAATAGCAAGATTAGTAGAGTTGGGTCGTTTTACATATGTCCATTATCGTAATGATGAAATTGAGGAAGCTTTTGAAGCTGTAAAATATGAAAGTTTTAAGAAATAAAGGTGAAAAAAAGGAGGCGAAAGCTTCTTTTTTTCTTTAAAATTACATGAACAAAAAGAGCAAAATTTTGTTATGATAAGGGAGGTTAGGGAAAGGGGAATTTACATATGGGGTATATTGAAGAGTTACGAAAAGTCGTTGGTACAAGGCCGCTTATTCTCGTAGGATCAGCAATTATTATATTAAACGATAATCAAGAAGTATTGCTTCAATATCGTTCAGATACATATGATTGGGGTGTACCTGGTGGGGCGATGGAACTGGGCGAAACGACAGAAGAAACTGCACGTAGAGAGTTATTTGAAGAAACGGGGTTAACTGCAAAAATAATGCAATTTCTTGGTGTTCTATCAGGAAAAGAAGTATATTTCCGTTATCCGAATGGCGATGAAATTTTCAATGTCATTCATCTGTATCAGGCACATCATGTGAGCGGGGAATTAAAGCTCGATCATGAAGGGTTGAAACTTCAATATTTTCCAGTAGATAAGTTGCCAAAATTGAATGAAACAACAGAGAAAATTTTACAAAAGTTTTTATATGCACTAACAGAATAGAAGGTTAATTCCTTCTATTTTTATTATATCAAATATTTTGATTTTTTAGTATGTTTATAGTATGATAGTTATAGATATACATCTTATGGAATTTCACCTAAAAACTTACTAGGGTACATAAGAGAGGGGCAAGTGCAAAATGCATAATGTTGTTATTACAGCTGCAGTTCGTTCGCCAATTGGAACTTTTGGAGGAGCGCTAAAAAATGTAACGCCAGTAGAATTAGCTGTTCCTGTACTTCAGGAAGCTGTAAAACGAGGCGGGGTAGAACCACATGAAGTTGATGAAGTAATTTTAGGTCATTGTATTCAAAGAACTGATGAAGCAAATACGGCGAGAACAGCTGCATTAGCGGCAGGATTTCCTGACACAGTTACGGGATATACAATCCAACGCCAATGTTCTTCAGGTATGCAAGCAATTATGTCAGCTGCAATGCAAATCCAATTAGGTGTAAGTGATGTTGTTGTTGCAGGTGGAGTAGAAGCGATGAGTTCGAGCCCTTATGCATTGAAACAGCACCGCTGGGGACAACGTCTACAGCACGGAGAAATTCGTGATACGGTGTGGGAAGTGTTAGAAGATCCGATTCACCATATTATGATGGGTGAAACAGCGGAAAATTTAGTTGAACAATATGAAATTACAAGAGAGGAACAAGATGAAGTTGCTCTTCGCAGTCATACATTGGCACTGAAGGCAATCGAGTCTGGATACTTTGACGATCAAATTGTTCCTATTACAATAAAAGAGCGTAGAAAAGAAGTTATATTTTCGAAGGATGAACATCCACGTGCAGATATTACAGCTGAAAAATTAGCTGGATTGAAGCCGGCATTCCGTAAAGATGGATCAGTGACTGCGGGGAATGCATCTGGCCTTAATGACGGGAGTGCAGTTCTAGTATTAATGAGCGAAGAAAAAGCGAAAGAAAAAGGTTTACAACCGTTAGCTAGAATTGTTGGATATTCAGTAGCTGGAGTAGATCCAAAAATTATGGGTATTGGACCAGCACCAGCAATTCGTAAAGGTTTAGAAAAAGTAGATTGGTCATTGGAAGATGCAGATTTACTTGAAATTAATGAAGCTTTCGCGGCTCAATATTTAGCTGTAGAGAAAGAGTTAGGCTTAGACCGTGAAAAAGTGAACGTAAACGGTAGTGGCGTAGGACTTGGGCATCCAATTGGTTGTACAGGGGCTCGTATTACAGTAAGTTTAATTCACGAATTAAAAAGACGTGGGTTAGAAAAAGGAATTGCCTCTTTATGCGTCGGTGGCGGTATCGGGGTTGCCTTATTTATAGAAGCACTATAAAAAAGAAGCAGCTATTGCTGCTTCTTTTTTTACGGCTCAAATAGATGATGAAATAATCGATCACGATTTTCAAAGAAAAGTTTCGTCGTTTGGTAATGCTCAGTTTCTTCTAATGTGGATTCGTGAATCCCTTCTTGTGTTAAAGAATATATAGTGGATTCAGGGTAGGCCATTAAAATAGGAGAATGCGTCGCAATAACAAATTGTGAACCTTGTTCCGCTAGCTCGTGCATTCGAATGAGCATGGAAAGTTGTCTCATTGGTGATAAAGCTGCCTCAGGCTCATCTAAAATGTATAAACCTTGTCCTGAAAAACGATTCATAAATAATGAGAAGAACGATTCGCCGTGTGATTGTTCGTGTAGTGAAACGCCGCCGTAAGATTTTATAGCATCTATTTCATCAATATAAGAAGCAACGTTATAAAATGATTCAGCGCGAAGAAAGAAACCGTCGTTTGGTGTATTGAAACTTTTTGAAATTCGAAGGTATTCATGTAAAGATGAATGGGAATCGTTTGTGCTAAAGCGGAAGTTCTTCGTTCCACCTTCTGCATTAAAACCTAACGCAATTGCAATTCCTTCAAGTAATGTTGATTTACCTGTTCCGTTTTCTCCAATAATGAATGTTACATTTGGATGGAAAGCTAGTGATTGTAATGTTCGGATAGCAGGTAAGCAGTAAGGATATGCGGAAAAACTAGGGATATTTTCTTTTTTTAATGTGACATTTTGTAAAAAAGGTACGTCAATCAATATATAAACCTCAATTCATAACGGATTTTGAATTTAAAAAGGCAGAAAATACAAGTGTTAATGACACCTGAATCCCTTCCTTATTTTCTGAATATTTTATGTGGATTATATCATTTAAACTATCATATTCCAATGTGAAAATAAATATTGCATGAAGATCCATTCTCTCGTTATGATATATGGTATTCTATTGAAAATGTGAGAAGGAGTTAAAGTATGCCGTTTACATTTGCACATCCAGCAGCAGTTCTTCCTTTTGCGAAAAAGCATTCTAAACATATTTCAGTAACGGCTCTTATATTAGGTAGTATGGTGCCTGACTTTGAATATTTCTTACACTTTAGACCGTATGGTGTAATTGGGCATACGTGGCTTGGATTCTTATATTTCAATTTACCACTTGTCTTTTTGTTAGCATACATATATCATTACATTTTAAAAAAGCCGTTTATAACGCATTTGCCTAAACCGTTTGCTGGTTATTATTCATATGCAATAGATGAGAGGTGGGGGCTATATACATGGAAAGAATTCTTTGTATTTTGCTATTCTGCATTATTCGGTATGCTCACGCATGTCGTTTGGGATGCATTTACTCATAATACAGGCTATTTTGTTATGAAAATACCATTATTACAAAGAGAATGGTACGGTATCTCTGTTTATAAATATATGCAACATGGAAGTACATGTATTGGTGTTCTACTATTAGTATACGTTTTATGGAAGTATAGAAATGAAATGGGTAAAGATCTTATTTTAGCTTCGGAAAAAAGAAAGTATTGGGTTTCAGTAATTGTTGTAGCAACTATTATATTTATCGTGCACGCGTTCCTAGATCCCTATTTTCATATTTTCCAAATTGGAGGTATAATAGTATCTGGACTGACAAGTTCATTTTGTGGACTTGTCATTGTTTCTATAGTTTACAAAGCCAGGGACTAATTTTATATTCATGAATGATAGCGTTAGGAGAAATGAAATGATGAAAGCATGGAAAAGTATTTTTGTTTTATGTAGTTTTCTTCTTATGTTAAGTGGTTGCTTCCATCAAGAAGAAAAGAAAGCTGAACCAAAGAAGAAAGAATCTATTCCTGAAACAAAAGAATATGGTGGGCGTGAGCTGAAAAAAGTAGGACAAAAAGTGAAAGAAACAGGATGGGGTACTTTCAAGTTAGAGCAGATGCATTCTGTGAATCAAACATTTGAAGTAGCGCCAATGAAAATTCACGTACAAGATGTGAAAGTAATTTCTTTATCACAGATGAGTGAAAAGGCAAAAAAAACATTGAAAGTATACACGGCACTAACCCCTGAAGAAGTAAAACGGAGATTAGGGGATAAAGTAAGCCAAGAAGATGCAGAATTATATGCATCGCTAAGTGGAACAGAGATTAGTAATACAATTCGTTACGTTGAGATTACATATAAAGTGGAGAATACCGGAAATAAAAATATGCAATTTTTCTCTATGAATGATGTTATGATTAATGGTAAGCAACATTTTAAAGTAGCCACTCAAAACTTTTTATATGACGAAGATACGTTAGTTGGTACAAAAAATGTATCAAGAGAAGACTATAAGCCTGGTGAAACAAGAGATGGTATTATTGGTTTAATACTTGACGATGGAAAAGACAAGGTAAAGGATATTCAGTTTACAACTGATGATTTACTTGCAGGGGATTCAGAAACACAAGATGTTGTAAAAGAGCCACAAACGTTTAACATCTCACTAAAATAATGTAAGACAAAACAGTCAGCATTCAAATATTATGCTGACTGTTTTTTTATTTCTTTTATGTATGAATCTACATTTTGAAAAGGTACCTTAATTTTAAACGCATCTTTTTGTTCATTAAATTGCTTTTCATTGTAGGGACCGAAACGTTTATTGTGCTTTACGTCAATAATCCAATAATGTTCACTTTTTTTATTTGCAATTGCTGCGTCAGGGTTATTCGGATCTGATTTTTCCTCGGTTTGTTTTGCAATAATGTATTTATCATCCCAAGCAATGTCTGTAATTTTTGCAGGGATGTATTGTGTGGCATATACAGCATCTTGCGAGGGGAAAAGTTCAAATGCATTTCCAGAAGTACGTATGAGTTCGTATTCATCGTTAACCGTATAAGTTAAGTGACCTGTGTTTCCTGCACAACCAGTTAATAGGAAGGCGACGAATAGGATTATCCATTTTTTCAATATGGGAACCTCCTTTATAATGCTATTGTAACAAATTGTACAAGAAAAGTAAGAGAAACGCTAGTTTACAATGTTTTTTAGAAGTGGTACTATGAGACGGGTAAAGAAGGATATGAAGGAGTCGACATAAAATGAAGTTAAAGATGCATCGTCCAGCGCTTGTAATGAATCGCATAGGTGCTTCCCTAATTGACATGTTTTTAATCTCGGTTATGTATGGTGCAGTAGTAGCTGTTATGACCGGAAACTATAGTGCTATGTTTAAGCGCTTTAATATAAGCTTAGGTGATTTTAGATATGATTTCGCAGTAGTTTTTATATTAATGGCGATATATTTTATTGTGTTACCCTTTATTTGGAACGGTGTTACACTTGGAAAAAAGGTAACGAGAATAAAATTAATTTCATTGAAGAGTGAAAAGCTAACGTTGCAAACATTAATTATAAGATTTTTTGTAGTGTTATTACCGAACGTATTGCTATTAGGAATTCCATTAATATGTAATATATATA
>NZ_WEII01000080.1:0-18636 GCF_009183805.1 Bacillus sp. B2-WWTP-C-10-Post-4
CTCCTGTTGGACCCGTTGCCCCTGTTATTCCTGTCGCTCCCGTTGGACCTGTGTCGCCTGTTACTCCTGTCGCCCCCGTTGGGCCTGTTGCTCCTGTTGCCCCCGTTGGGCCTGTTGCTCCTGTTGCCCCCGTTGGGCCTGTTGCTCCTGTTGCCCCCGTCGGACCGGTTGGACCAACTTTAGGAACTGTCCCATCGCAACTAAAACAGCATGAATCAACATGTACACCATTTTGATTATTACACCCACAATATCCATTTACGTTATTGCTCCATGAAGACATGTTGATCACTTCCTTTACATTCGATCTTTTTAGCGCAATCACCGACTTAAAAAACACCTATCTAAATAACAAAGAAATACTTTGCCTAGTCGGGGATAAAACACAGATTTCCTCCATACATTCTAGTAATTATTACATGCGATTCACTCTCCTTTTGCTTGTACTTTCGCCTTATCTCCACAGACTATTAACAATACACATTACACTATCGTACACAGCCACTTTCCCATTTAAACTTTCCACATTCGCCAATATTTTTAGTAAAGAGGCTTATTCTTCATAAATAGCGACTACAATATATAAAAATCCGTATAATTCGTTATTTTTCGTCAAAATTTTAAAAATATATTGACACTTAAAATACCCTCATAGTATGATTTGGGTGTTGTAATTGATAACCATTTTCACTTATGGTACTAGTTACAAAAAACACTTAATTTGGGGGCAGAAGATGAAGAAAATTCTCGGTATTTTCATAGTAGTTCTTCTATTCGCTGTTGGATGCGGACAGCAAAAAGAGGAGAAAAAAAAAACAAAAGCGGACAATAAAAATCAAGCTATAACAATTAAACACGCTGAAGGGGAAACGAAGTTAGATAAACCAGCGAAAAAAGTAGTTGTACTTGAGTGGGTATATTCAGAAGACTTATTAGCACTTGGTGTTCAGCCAGTAGGGATGGCAGACATTAAGAATTATAATAAATGGGTAAATACAAAAACAAAACCGAGTAAAGATGTTGTAGATGTAGGGACACGTCAACAACCAAACTTAGAAGAAATTAGCCGTTTAAAACCAGACTTAATTATCACAGCTTCATTCCGTGGTAAAGCAATTAAAAATGAATTAGAGCAAATTGCACCAACAGTTATGTTTGATCCATCAACAAGTAATAACGATCACTTTGCTGAAATGACAGAAACATTTAAACAAATTGCAAAAGCAGTTGGAAAAGAAGAAGAAGGTAAAAAAGTATTAGCTGATATGGATAAAGCATTCGCTGATGCAAAAGCAAAAATTGAGAAAGCAGACTTAAAAGATAAAAACATAGCAATGGCACAAGCATTTACTGCTAAAAACGTACCAACATTCCGTATCTTAACTGACAATTCTTTAGCTTTACAAGTTACAAAAAAATTAGGTTTAACAAATACTTTTGAAGCAGGAAAATCTGAGCCAGATGGTTTCAAACAAACAACTGTAGAATCATTACAAAGTGTACAAGATTCAAACTTCATTTACATTGTAGCGGATGAAGATAACATTTTTGACACGCAACTAAAAGGCAACCCTGCTTGGGAAGAATTAAAGTTCAAAAAAGAAAACAAAATGTATAAATTAAAAGGCGATACTTGGATTTTCGGTGGTCCTGAGTCTGCAACATCTTTAGCAACACAAGTAGCAGATGTAATGACAGCGAAGAAGTGATTACACGATGAATAGCTTACAACACACACTTCGAGCAAGTCTTGTATTCGGAGGAGGAGCAGCTCTCTTGCTCCTCCTTTTCTTTATTCATATCGGACAAGGTCAAGCAAACATTTCCTATAGTATGATTATTGATGCTCTTATCTCACCGAACCAATCGCTAGAACATCAAACTTTAATCATGCTTCGATTACCTAGAGCTGTAATTGCCATTTTAGCTGGAGGCGCTCTTGCTGCATCAGGGGTTATTTTACAAACGTTAACGAAAAATCCACTTGCTGAATCCAGTACAATGGGTATTCACTCTGGCGCATATTTCTTTCTAGTAGCGGCTACAATTTTCTTACCGAAAGGTTTACAAATTAATTCTCTTCTGTTCACATTTATCGGCGGTGCTATTACTGCTTTATTTGTATACCGTATTTCTGGTGGAAAAAAGGGAACCCCACTTAGAATGGCATTAGCTGGTATGGTCGTTACATTAATGCTCTCTGCCTTTACCGGAACGATGCAGCTTTTCTATGAAAATGAAACAGCTGGTTTATTTTTATGGGGAGCTGGCTCTCTTATTCAAAATAACTGGGATGGCGTTCAATTTGCTTTTCCATTTATCATTATTTCTTTCCTAGTTTTACTATTTATGTCTCGTAAACTCAACATTCTCTTACTTGGTGATGATGTTGCTGTTTCTCTTGGTGAAAAAACAGCAGTAACACGTCTTATCGCCTTCATTGCTGCAATCTTTTTAACAGCAGTAATTGTTACTGTTGTTGGACCAATTGGATTTGTCGGCTTAGTTGCGCCTCATTTAATGCGCCTTATCGGATACCGTCAACACTTTACTCTTCTTCTCTCTTCTTTCTTATGGGGGGCAGTATTATTACTTGGAGCAGATGTTGTCGGTAAATTAATAGATCCAACCGGTGCAGAACTTCCTGTTGGGGCAGTCACAGCAATGATTGGATCTCCTTGGCTTATTTACTTAGTGTACCGAATGATGAAGTCGAAACAATATATGAATGATAACGGTGCGAATGCAGCTGGAGCTAGTTCCCGCTATTACTCTTATAAAAAGGTAATCATTATATCTATCACACTTTGTATTGTGACGATTGCTCTTGGTGTTACAATCGGTAGTAACGCTTATATCGAAAGTATTACAAATGTTATATCAGGTCAATTAACACTATTTGACAAAAACATGATGATGAATCTTCGTTTACCAAGAATGCTCGTTGCTGCTATTGCTGGCGCATGCCTTGCAATAAGTGGGCTTGTTTTCCAAGGTATATTACGAAATCCACTTGCCGATCCTTCTATTATTGGTATTTCATCGGGAGCTGGTGTTGGTGCTTTAACTATTATGTATGTCTTTCCTGCACTTCCTGGTTTCTTTCTACCAATTGGTGCATTTATCGGCGGACTACTTGCAGTAGGAATTGTCCTCTTCTTTTCATGGAAATCAGGATTTAGCCCAACAGCCCTTGCTTTAATAGGAATTGGTATTTCTGCACTTGGCTCGGCAATTATTCAAATCTTTATCGTTAGAGCCAATTTGAATGTTGCCGCTGCTTTAACATGGTTATCTGGCAGTACGTATGCAAGAGGATGGAATCACTTAGAAAATATCATTCTATATCCATCTCTAATTCTTGTATTCATTATCTTTTTCTTAATAAAACAACTTGACGTTCTCGTACTTGGAGACGATTTAGCAACTGGACTTGGGCAACCAGTAAATAAAACACGTCTTGCTCTGATTGTGCTAGCGACACTACTTGCATCAGTAAATATCGCTGCTGTCGGTACAATTGCCTTTTTAGGCCTTGTCGCACCTCACTTAGCAAGAATTATTGTTGGTATGAATCATCAAAGACTATTCGTTTGTTCAGCACTATTTGGAGCAATCCTTCTTTCTGTTGCTGACTTACTTGGACGTACAATCGCATATCCGAAAGAAATTCCTTCTGGTCTTGTCGTTGCTGTACTTGGAGCACCTTATTTCTTATGGTTGATGAGGAAGAGTGGGAAGAAAGTTAATTAAAAAGGAGGCTTCATATATGTGAAGCCGTCTTTTCCTATTATGGCATAAAATTAACATAGGCTTTGTACATAATATATATAACAAGTAAATACATGATTATATTGAACACACTTCGTTTTAAAGTTAACTTTCTCTTTAATTTCTTATCTTGTAATCTCAATTCTATTCCATTCGCTATTTTCAACCTACCTACTATTTGAAATAACTCTCTGTAATCATCAGCATTTCCCAATAATACGTATTCGTTATCATTTTTATACTTTATATGCAGAAACTCACTTCCACCTTTACGGTCTAATATTGTTTTCATATAAGCTACTTCATTCAATACACATACTTTTAAATCAACTTCATTATAATAACGATCCATAAAAAACATATACAACCGTTTATTTGTAACGATTAACACATTATTAATACCGAAGTTCATTGCAAGAACGCCTATCCCTAATGTCATTGCTGTGCCTGTCTGCCAATTTTTCACACGATGATTTTCGGCAAGCATACTATATAAAATCTCTTCGCTTCCCTGTAACTCTTCTTGTACAACCTCATAACAACGTTTCATTAAAATTGTTTTTGTTACAACTTCTTTTGTACGATCTATTTTCTTTTTATCTATTTTCTCATCATTTCTATAATCATCTACACAATTATCGCTATACTGTAAGTTATTTAATTCCTGAAGTAACTTTTCTTTATTCATTCCTTTTCCCCCCCAGCAGCTTCTTCAATTTCTTTCTCCCTCTTGAAAGCCTACTATATACCGTATCTCGTGTCATACCGAATTCAAGCGCTATTTCTTGTACGCTATATTCATCTAAATACCTTTTTATAAAAATTTTCTTATCTTCTTCATTCAATTCTTTAATTAAAACGTAAAAATTATAATCTCGCTCTTCTTTTGTTAAATTGACATTTTTTCTATCTTCATATATTTCTTGCTGAAACTCTTGTAATTGATAAGACTTATTACTTTTTCGTTTATAATCGATGGCCTTAAACCTAGCGACAGATATAAGCCAGTTTCTAAACTTCCCACGATTTTCATCATAACTACTAATGTTGTACCAAACGATTAATAAAATATCGTCAACACATTCATCCACTAACACCTTACTCTGTGCAGTATCTAAAATACTATGAACTACCTTATAAATTAAATCTCCATATCGATCAATTACTGTATGTAATGCTAACATATCTTGTTTCCGAAGACCTTCTACTATTTCTATATCCTTCACCCTTATCACCACTCTTTATCCTATTCTTTATTCATTATATATACGAATGAGCACATTCGTTTCCTGACACTTTTACAAATATTTTCTAATTGTTTTCATATTGTAGCAATGCTTAATTAATTATTTCTTGTGGAACAGGGATTATATTATCTCTCACGAATTTAATCTATGAACAAAAATAGGAGGGATAACTATGTACCAAACTATTGAAGGCTTCTTGCAATCATGGACATACGAAGCAGAGTCTACTGAGAAAATGCTTGATTCATTAACCGATGCATCTTTATCACAGGAAATTGCACCTGAACATTGGACGTTAGGTAGAGTTGCTTGGCATATCGTGACGGCAATTCCTGTTATACTATCTGGCACAGGGCTAAAGTTTGAAGGAGAAACGAAAGATTATCCTGTTCCAACTTCTGCAAAAACAATTGCAGATGAATACCGTAAAGTAAACGCGGCTTTTGTTGAAACACTTCAAAGTAAATGGACTGATAAAGACTTAGCTACTATTAATGACTTCTTTGGTCGCCCTATGCCGAATTCTATATTTCTAATGACACTCATTAATCATCAAAATCACCACCGCGGACAAATGACGGTTTTAATGCGACAAGCTGGCTTAACAGTTCCTGGCGTATATGGCCCCGCAAAAGAAGAATGGGCTGCGGCTGGAATGGAAGCTCCTAAAATGTAACGACAAAAAAGACAAGATGTTTACATATCTTGTCTTTTTCTGTAACTTGTTTCATGTGAAACTATTTTTTCTTAATGGTTGTTTTATGGAAAAGATAGGTTAAAATGAATACATATTACGAAGAGGAGTAACCAAATTGAATACAAAAAATAAAAAAATAGCTATGGGAACTATTTTACTAACTTCTATTATTGGAGTTATTAGTGTATCTCTTTATTTCACCTATTATGGTACCCCTTGGGGAAAACAAGTAGCAATTACGGACTCAAAAGAGTATATTACAAAATATTTTAATCTAGATGCAGAAGTCAAAAATACTTCTTACGATGCTAAAATGAATAGCTATGCAATCTCCTTTGAAACAAGTACCGACGGCGAGTTTACTATCGAATATAAAAGTCCTAATAACTTTAACATTTCTCCAGAAGTGCAAAAGTATTTAAGCACACACTCTAAATTTACAGAGTAGTAACGAAGCGTACATATACAAAAAAGAGTTGGTGTAACGCCAACTCTTTTTCACATATTCTTATCATACAGTTATATCTTCCTTCTCTATATTTTTAATGCCGTAATACGCAATTACAACTCCAATTGCTGCGAGTGCTAGTTGAAGGGGAAGAAAAGTTGCTGTAGAAAACTCTGGGTTGCCATTCATTGCAATTGTGACAACGATAAGAGATGAAACAATTGTAGTTGGCACGGAACGTTTACGCATTCCGAAGTATAATGGGATTAAACTCATCCCCGCAGTTGCAATGGCTAAAGGAACTAGTTTTATTCCTTCTTGCATCAATTGATCTACTGTAAATGAATTAGGAAGAATTGAAAAATAGCTATCTATACCAAAGAAAACTCCTACTACTAAAATGTTAGATACAATAACTGTTATAAATGTTACTATTGCTGCAATAGCCAACTTACTAGCCATCATTTTCTTCCGATTAATAGGGTAAGAAAACATAAGTAGTATTGTTTTATTTTTATATTCACCAATTATTAGCCTTGCGATTAATACACTACCAAAAACAATAAACGTTGCTCTTACTATTGTGCTAGCCATTAACAATATCGTCTCTGGATTCCTTATTTCTGCATCACCTTCTACTTGAGCAATGATGCTCACAAAGATCATTAATGCCAGTATAACAATATTTGCAATAATTGCTCTCTTCACGTACCAACCAAGCTTAAACTTTTTCAATTCTAGCTTCATTAAATGTAGCATGATAGTGTCCTCCTTCCTCCTAAGATTTAATCAATATAAATGACTCCTGTTTCACTTAAAATCTTCGCTTCATTTTTTGCATCACCAATCGTTCCTACTTTTATTTTTTCTGTATTTTTATCTTTCTTAAGTCCTTTTAAATCTACTATTACGTCAGCCGAATTACTTTTAGCCATAAGCTTCAATGATGCCGGGACACCTTTATACCGTACGCCAATATCCCCTGATTTTGTTTCTATAAATAATGATTTTCCTTCTGTCATATCTTTCAGCAATACTTCCCCAGATGTTGAAGTGATGTTCATATTTGAGTTACTTACATTTGTTATATAGTTATCACCAGTCGTAGACTTTATATTTAATTCTTGTACTGAACTACCTTTTAAAACTAACTCTCCACTTTGCGATATGAATTCACCTTTCTCGGCTGATAGTCCTACAATCATTTCATCTCCAGACTTGCCTTTTGTCATGATATTTTTTACTACTATATCTCTTATTTTCACATCACCCGATTTATTATTTAATACAATTTTATCTATTTCTTTCTTCGGAATAGCTATAGATATACTATTTTTCTTCCTAAACGTGAAACCATTAAAAAATCTGTTCATCTTTTGTTTTTGTTTAATCACAATTTTATTTTCATCATTTTCTATTTTGACAGGATCTATCTCTTTATCTACTTGTTCACCTTGAGCGGAAATTACTATTTTATTAGCGTCTGTACTTTTAAATTCAAGATTCCAGTTTTCATTATCTACTTCTATTTCTTTTATATTATTTATCTCAAAAGACTTTTCTTTCTTAAAACCTTCCCCCTGAAACACCTTAAAACCAAAAACCGCACTAGCAATTGTAATGAATAATATTGCAATTACTATTATCTTTTTCACCATTCATACCCCAGTTCGTTGTTGTTTTAAGCTTGCTTCACACCACATCAATCTTATCGATTTTACGAAACGATAAATAACTAATGAAGATCCCTAATAAACAGAGCACGATTGGGATAGCTATAAAATCAAACATACTTACTTGATCGTTTCCAGGACCAACGTTACCACTAATCAGCATACCAATTATTACTGCCGAAGTAATCGTTGTCGGTGTCGATTTCTTTCTCATTCCAAAAAATAAAGGAATTAAACTTATACCAGATATCATAAATGCACTTATAAAAGTATCTGGAACGATAGCTATTATTTCACCCATCGTAGCTGGCGTTTCAATCAGTCCCATCATGGGACTCACAAAATATACGAGTAAACTAATAATAAAAGTAGCGATAATGGTACTCACAAAACAAAAACAAAAAACAATTGTTAATTTCGCCCTCATTAGCATTTTCCTTTGCAGCGGGTACATAAACGATAATTGCATCGTTTTGTTCTTATACTCATCAATTACTAAACGTGATAAAATGACCGAACTAAAAATAATGAATGTTATCCTAATAAAAATATTTGCTGCAGCCATGTTCTGTGTGAAGTCAGAGAAGAGCATGTTTTCCTCGGCTTTCATTCCCAATGCCATAAGGCTTACTGCAGCGAAAATTGCTATAATACAAATTGCTACACTTTTAAAGTAACGAGATAATTTATGTTTCTTCCATTCGAGCTTCATTAATTTAAACATATAAATTACGCCTCCATTCTTTATATACCTGTCTCTACGCTGCTAACATTCTAATTCCAGCAGTAACGAAGCTTAACATTCCTATCACTAGTACAATGAACAACCATTTCCGCTCTGGTTTTCTATAATATAAAATTCCACTTATTAGCATTACGATAAATCCACTTATCAGGTTCAGCCATAGTCCATTAAGCATGAATACCTTCTCCATCCATTACATTTAAGAAATATTCTTCTAAGGAACTATGTTTCTTATTAATACTTTCAATTTCCACATCGTTCATAATAAGTGCTTTTGAAATGGCCTGCTGAGACGCTAACGTATCATACACACGAATCATGGTTCCACTCATTATTTTGTAGTTTTTTATACCAAGTTTATCTTCTAAAATATAAGCTGCACGTTTCACATCAGGAACAGTGATTTCAATGTACTCTGTTTGTTTTCCGTTAATACTCTTCATTGAAACTTCTTTTATTAGTTTTCCATTTTGAATCACACCAATTGTATCGGCCATTAGTTCCATTTCACCTAAAATATGACTAGAAACTAATAATGTAATGCCATATTCTTTGCAGAGCATTTTAAATAAGTCTCGTAACTCTTTAATACCAATTGGATCTAAACCGTTAATTGGTTCATCTAAAATGAGCAATTCTGGCTTTGTCACGATTGCTCTTGCAATACCGAGTCGTTGTTTCATTCCTAATGAAAAATCTTTTACTTTTTTATTATCTACCCCTTGTAGTTTCACTAAATGTAAAGCATGGTCAATTGCATTTTTATCGTAGTAGCCCATGTATTCACAATGTAGGTCTAAGTTTTCTTTCGCCGTTAATTTATCATAAAAGATTGGGTATTCAATAATTGTCCCCATTCTTTTTAATACTTCATAAGATGTATCTGTTAATTTCTCACCGAAGATTTCAATATCACCACTCGTCGGTTTTATTAAATTTGTAATCATTTTCATAATCGTTGTTTTACCAGCACCGTTTGGTCCTAAAAAACCGTAAATTTCTCCTTTTTTCACATGCATGTTAACACCGGAAATAACTTCTTTCCCTTTAAACACTTTCGTTAACTGGTTTGTTTTTAATATATATGTCATGTTACTTTCCCCTTTCGCAATACTCTATATTTCTATAATAGACAACGGAAATCTCTTTTTTCTTACCCGTTTCTTACAAATTCCTTACGCTGAAAAAAAGCTTGTAGAATCTACTGCTCTACAAGCTAAAACTGTATCTTTGTTAATGCAATTGTAAAAATTGTTTTTTCATACGGTTTACTAGAAAGATGAATTTTTCCGTCCATCGCTTCCACAAGCCGTTTCGTAATCGTTAATCCTAGACCGCTTCCTTGGTACAATCTATTTCTTGAATCTTCAAGTGTGTACATACGTTCAAACACTTTATCAATATGAGATTCATCAATCCCTTTTCCTTTATCCCATACATCTATATACACGCCCGTGTCATCATCTCTTAACGTCATACCGAGTGCCTTTCCATCGTCTCCATATGTAATTGCATTTGATATTAAATTATTCAATACCCTACCTAATACTTCTACATTTCCAAGTGCATATATATTTCTTTCTGGTATATCAATATGAACCTGAAAACCTTTCGTCGTCACTAAATCATAAAATGATAAAATCTTCTCGCGGCAAACTTCATTCATATTTACTTTTTTCATTTCAATTGCTTTGTCACCAGATTCTAATTTCGCTAAATCAAAAAACTTATGAATTAATTCCATCACTTCTAGTGTTTTCGTATGCACTTTCTCAAGTAATATTTGTTGTTCTTCTTTATTTATCGTTTTATCCTTATTTAACATTTCTGTATATCCAAGAATAACTGTTAGTGGTGTTTTCAAGTCATGCGAAATATTTGAAAGCATTTTTCTCATCGAAATTTCTACTTTTGCATGATCTGCATTCGTTTTCTGTTTTGCATCTAATAATTGATTAATTGCCACTAATAATTTTTGCAATTCTAGATCATCTGTCATAACGAGTAACGTCTCGCCTGTTTTTTCATTTACAATACTTTCTAACTTTTCATATGTGTATCGTAAATTTTTACTACTATTTTTTCTCATTTTATATTGCATATAAATAACACATAACAATATAAAAATAATACCTATTAACAAATTGATCATATTACATCACTTCCAGCTTATAGCCGATGCCCCATAGCGTTTTAATATATTCTGGATTAGATGGATCACTTTCGATTTTCTCACGCAATCTTCTCATATGAACATTAATAACGTTATCGTCACCGTAATACTCTTCATTCCAAACTAACGTATATATTTGCGCTTTCGTAAATACACGATTTTGGTTCTTTACAAATAGCTTTAAAATCTCAAATTCTTTTAAAGTAAGTTTGAGAGGCTTCCCGTTTTTTTCTACAGTAAAATTAATTGGATCAATTGTTAAATCACCAATTTGAATCATTTTTTCTATTGTTTCTGTAGCCGAGTATTTCGTAGACCTCCGAATACCTGCTTTTACACGTGCAGCCAATTCAATCATAGAAAATGGCTTACAAATGTAATCATCTGCTCCAAGTCCTAATCCAACAGCTTTATCAACATCTGTATCTTTTGCCGACATCATTAAAATCGGAACTGCACTTTTTTCTCGAATGATTCGTACAACCTCTAAGCCATCTAGCTTTGGCATCATAATGTCAAGGATAATCAAATCAAATGAACCTTTTAAATATGTGTTCACGCCTTCTTCTCCATCAGACGCAATCGTAACTTGAAAGCCTTCCTTTATTAAATACTTTTCCACCATCTCTTGAATTGAGATATCATCTTCAACTAATAAAATATGATGTGACATATGTCTATCCCCTTTTTACAAACGTTAACAATCCAATTGTATCGTAACTACTACAGACTGGAAACAATTATATGAATTTTCAAACCAACTTCCCTTCCTTCCTTAACAATGATATGATGAAATTCACTACGATTGTTCATAATTAACTTTATATAAAGGAGACTTATCATGTCAGAAAACAAAAAAGTAAGCTTAGCTGATTTAATGCGTGAACAACTTGCTAAGAAAAAGCAAGGAAATGGAAATGGTCAAAATGCAAAAAATCAAAGCCAAGAAACAAAAAAATTACAAAACCAACAAACAAAGAAAACAAACAACCAACGTAGACGTACAGGTGTATAAATGAACGGACAAAAACGTTCTGATATCGCCCCCGGTCTTGAAGTTGATATTGTATTAAAACAAGATCAACGAACAGGCAAATTAACACGTGGAATTGTAAAAGATATTTTAACAAACTCCCCTTCCCATCCGCATGGCATTAAAGTGCGATTGCAGGACGGGCAAGTCGGTAGAGTACAAAATATCGTTCAATAAGAAAAGGAGCTCAAGTAAACTCGAGCTCCTTTTCTTTATTAACCTTTAATTTTCTCGATGAAAACTACTTTTAAGTAGTCTCCTTCTTTAAATTGATCAATGGTACGGAAATCTTCTGGTAAAGAATGTTCTTCTAATATTTTATATTTGCCATTCATTTCTTTAAAGGCTGTATCGATAAAGCCTTTAAACTTTTTCATATCGAATGCGCTACAGTTTGTAGAAGCAACGATAATACCGTTATTTTCTGTAATAGCAATTGTTTCTTTTAATAAATTTTTATAATCTTTTGCTGCACTAAATGTATATTTTTTTGAGCGTGCAAAGCTTGGAGGATCAAGTACGACCATATCAAATTTCATTTTTTTCTTCGCTGCATATTTGAAGTAAAGAAATACATCTTCTACAATAATATCTTGCGCTTCATAATCAACTTCATTTACACTAAACTGCTCAATCGTTTTACTTAAACTACGATTTGCAAGGTCAACACTCGTCGTTTTACTCGCTCCGCCAAGAGCTGCAAATACAGAGAAAGCACCTGTATAAGAGAACATATTTAACACTGTTCTTCCTTTTGCATATTTATCACGAATTTGTTTTCGAACGTTACGTTGATCTAAAAATACCCCAACCATTGCCCCATCATTTAAATAAACCGCAAAGTTTACACCGTTCTCTTTTACGATAAGTGGGAACTCGCCGCGCTCTCCTGCTACGAAATCATCCCCCTCAATATATTTCCCTTTCGTATCAAAACGCTTTTTCTCATAAATACCTTTAAAGTTTGCTACTTTTTGAAGAGCGGCTATAATCTCGTCTCTGAAAGTGTAAATCCCTTCACTATACCAACTTACTACGTAGTAGCCATCATAATAATCGATAATTAGTCCTCCAAGACCATCACCTTCACCGTTTAGGGCGCGGAATGCTGTCGTATCACTTGATTTGTAAAATTGCTTTCGTTTATGTAAGGCAGATTTGATTTTACTTTCAAAGAAAGATTGATTAATTTGTTCACTCTCTTTTCTCGTTAAAATCCAGCCGTATCCTTTATTTTGTTTTCCATAATAGCCTTTTCCGATAAATTGGTTCTTCTCATCTACTACTTTAATGATTGTTCCTTCTTCACGAACATCATTTAAATTTTGAATCGCATCTTTTAAAATAAGCGGATATCCACTTTTAATTTCTTTTATAAATTTCGGTTTTATTTTTACAGTTACTTCTGATCGCATATAATAACTTCCTTTCCATTTGCATGCTTTCTCTACAGGAAGCATTTAAAAAACGAGACTGAAAAAACAGCCTCGTTTCACTATACCATATTATTGCTTTGCTAGTACAACTCGCTCATTCTCTCGCTTAACTGCCACATATTTACTACATTTTGAACTGGAAATCTTACTGTCCAATATAATATAAAAAACTTTTATATTTCACATTTAGCATTGACAATGATAATGATTTTCATTATCATTTAATGTATATGAGTTCTCGAAAATAAAGGCTATATTTATAGGAGGAATAAACATGATTATCGTTACAAATACAGCTAAAATTACAAAGGGAAATGGACATAAATTAATTGAGCGTTTTAATAAAGTAGGTAAAGTTGAAACGATGCCAGGCTTTTTAGGTCTAGAAGTTCTTTTAACGCAAAATACAGTTGATTATGAGGAAGTTACAATTAGCACTCGCTGGAATGCAAAAGAAGATTTCCAAGGTTGGACAAAGAGCGCTGCATTTAAAGATGCTCACTCACATCAAGGCGGAATGCCAGAATATATTCTTGATAATAAAATTGCTTACTATGATGTAAAAGTTGTACGTATGCCAATGGCTGCAGCACAGTAAAAACAGTCCTTTTTTAAAGTATAGAATATGAGAAGCGTTATCTATCACTTCTCATATTCTATACTTTTTTCTTTAATTTCTTTTTATTAATTTTGCGTGTACAACTAGCCTTCCAGCCTCTGGATCAAGCGCATAGTCACAAGTAGAAAGTGTTACGATTTCATCATTAGCCGTCAATTCCGTATCCGTTTTGTACAGTGATTTTTCTTGAATTTCCTTTAAGAACGATGTATATGCTGCATCATTTTCAAAATCCGTTTCAATGTAATAAAAGTCCGTTGTTGTCGTGTATACTGAAAAAACTTCCACGTCGTATCCTTCAAATAATGTATCGTAATATAATTTACGATGAGACATAAAAAAGTCTTCATCCAACATCTTTTTTAAACTACCAAACATAGAACCGTCTTTCATACGATGGCCATATAAAATCGTATTTCGATTTTGAGATTTCACATTATTACGATGGTCCATAAAAATGCTTCCCGCTCTCATATCTTCACCTTTATAATTACGAAATAAATAGTAATCATTATCTTTTGCTTGAACGATTGGATAATTAATTTGTGTATCATCCATCGTAATCCATCCGACTATCTCTGGATTAATTTTCTGGAGATCCTGAAACTGTTTACGTACCTCTCCATCTTCTGATTTTTCTTCCATTGGACTTCTTTTATAAATATGTTGTGCCTCAGCCATTACTTTACGATTTTCATAATAATCCATGAAAATCCCGCCCAACTCGTACATTGAATAGAAAAAGATTCCTAAAAACACAATTGTAAGTATGCGTTGAAAAAAAGAATTCTTTTTCCGTCCTTTCTTACTATTCAAATTATCACCTCAAAACGGATTATGCTCAGCCTTTAGATTCCCATAGGTACCATGTACAATCCGGTATCTTCATCCTGCTTTACAATGACATCTACACCATATATTGCTTTAACCATTTCTTCTGTTATTACATCATTAGGATTACCTTTCGTAATGATTTCTCCATCTTTCATAACGATAATATGGTCGCTATAACGAATGGCTTGATTAATATCATGTAATACCATTACAATCGTTAGTCCATGCACTTCATTTAACTCTTTCACTAACTCTAATATTTCTAGCTGATAGTAAATATCTAAATATGTGGTCGGCTCATCTAAGAAGAGCATTGGTGTATTTTGAGCTAATGTCATTGCGATCCAAACTCGCTGCCTCTCTCCACCAGATAAAGCATAAATTGGCTTATCACGCTTACTTTGTAAATTCGTACATACTAGCGCACGCTCAATCGCTTCTCTATCTTCATCTGTTTGCGGAGAGAATATATTTTTATATGGCATACGCCCGAAGCTTATTAGCTTTTCCACTGTAATATCTGCTGGAGCCTCATTTTGTTGATGGACAACCGCTAGTTTTCTAGCAAACTCTTTCGGTTTATATTCACTAATCGCTTTCCCATCAAGTATTACTTCTCCACTGCTAGGAGCGTGGTTTCTAGACATGACACTAAGTAATGTTGATTTCCCACATCCATTCGGTCCAATGATTGTTGTAATTTTCCCAATTTCTATTTCACTACTAACAGACTTTAATCGATTTGTTACGTTATCGTATGAAAAGGTTACATTTTTAATTTCCATGAACTTTATCACTCTTTCTAAGCAAGAATATTAAGAATGGACCACCAATAACCGCCATAATTGTTGCTGCTGGAATTTCGTTAGGTGGCACAATTAACCTTCCAATCGTATCTGCCGTCAAAATTAATAACGCCCCTGCAAGAGCAGAAAATGGAATTAATACTTTATGGTCTGAACCGACTAATTGTCTTGAAATATGCGGAACTAGTAATCCTACAAAAGCAATAACACCTGCAAGCGCTGTTGATACTGCCGCTAAGAGTACTGCAATGGCAGAAATAATAAGACGAACTCTCGTCACGTGCAAGCCTAAGTTTTTCGCAGTCTTATCTTGTAGCGATAATAAGTTACACCAAGCTCCTACGAACAGAGCAAGAATAAGACCAATCGTTCCATAAGTCACCATTATTTCTACATCGCCCCACGTCTTCATTGTTATGTTAGAAGTCGTCGTTTGCTTAATACTCTTAATAAAATATCCACAAATCGTAACGAATGATTCATTTAATCCAGTAAACATTGCATTAATGGCAATACCAATTAAAATAATGCGAAGCGGGCTTAATCCTGATTTCCATGAAAACGAATAAACGAGATAACATGCAAGCGCACCACCTAAAAAGGCGAATACGGGTGTCCAGAAAAAGAATTGCGGGAACAACGTAATAATAACGAGTGTCATAAAACTTGCTCCTGAAGATATACCGATTACCCCAGCATCAGCGAGTGGATTTTTCATAACAGCTTGAAAAAGCACACCTGAAACAGCGAGAGCCGCTCCAGTGAACAACGCAATAATAATACGCGGAAAACGTAAATCTTTAATGACTTCAACATCTTCATTTCCACCTGTAAATATCCCTTGTACAAGTTCAACAATACCTACTTCTAAACTACCTTTCATCGCTGACAATGATGTCATAAC
Source organism: Bacillus sp. B2-WWTP-C-10-Post-4 (assembly GCF_009183805.1). NCBI lineage: Bacteria > Bacillati > Bacillota > Bacilli > Caryophanales > Bacillaceae > Bacillus > Bacillus sp. B2-WWTP-C-10-Post-4. The sequence continues at coordinate 16,387 of NZ_WEII01000080.1, forward strand.
AATAAGCAATGCAGTAACAATGAGGAAACTCCAAGTTTTTTTATTCATTCTACTCTTCCTTTATATTAAAATGCATCACGGATACATCATTTTTTTCAATTCATCTAATGCTTCAATTGCTGCTAAATTACCTGTCGTTCCAAATAAACGCTCTTCTAAATCGTAAACACGGTTATTTTTAACCGCAGCAAAGTGTTTCCAAATATCATTTGTTTTAAATTCTTTATCAAACATTTTTACAACTTCATCAGGCATACCATGAGCTGCTCGTAAAATAATATCTGGATCAGCTTTCTTTAAATACTCTGTATTAGAAGCTAAATATTCTACTTGTTCACCTTGCACAATATTTTTACCACCTAGTTGTTTCACTAAATCTCCAATATAAGAATGCTCTGTTGCTACTAAATAACTTCCTGGCACACCTAATAAAATAAGCACTGTCGGTTCTTTCTTTCCTTTTACTTCTTTTTGAATGCTAGCAACCTTTTTATCTAATTTAGTTACTACTGCTTCGGCCTGTTTTTCACGCCCATATTTCTTACCTAAATCGCTAATAGAACTTTGCATATTTTTCAAACTCGTTAAATCTAAAAAGTTTGCTTTCATACCCACACCATCAAAAACTGGCTTTAATTCATATTCAAGTGTTGTCACAGATAACACTTCTGAAGGCTTTAATGACTTTACCTTTTCCATATCTGGACTCATTGGATTCCCAACTTCAGGTAAACCTTTATATCGCTTCGGTAAAGTTTTAGAACTTGTTGGAACGCCGACTAAATCTACTTCTAACGCATCCATAATTTCAGTAACAGCCACTGTTGTTGCAACGACGCGCTCTTTACTTTCACTCTTTACCTGCTTTGCTGATTCTTTTTTTGGTGATGAGCACCCGGCTATACTCATTAACAAAATGATAGCCATTAGTACACTTGCAATTTTCTTCACTCTCAATCACCACTCCTTTCCATACAATATGAAACAAGTCTTGATGCACGCGAACATGCATCAAGACTCCAAAAATTACAATCTACCTGCTCTATATTTACGAACTAGTAAAGCAAGTGAACCTAGCAGTAACACCATGTATAAACCAAGTTGTGCTGTATCTGCAGTTTTTGAGTTTTTCTCTTTTTTCGAATCATTTTTTGTATCTTCTTTTTTCTTGTGACCATCTGCATTTCGATTAAAATCAGGAGTACCTAATGTTTTTACATTATCTACTTTCGGTGTAGTCACTGGATTTTTCGGTTCATTTTTCGGTTCCTCTTTAATAGTTCCTAACGCACCGATATTATTTGTATCAAATTGAATTTGTACATTGTAGAAATGATGGTAGTTCATCTCATCGATGTCTACCTTTACTTTTGCGTTTAATTTTTTAAATAGATCTTCTACTTCAAACTGTACTACTCGCGTATTTGCATTTTTATCTTCGCTTACTACTTTTGCATCAGCGAATAGTTCATTGTTTTCCGCTTGGAATTTCGTAATCCACGCACTATTTTTCAGCGTCATCTCAATATATTTTTTACCATCTTTTACGATTAATTTCGCTGGATTTACAACATAGTCATGCATCTTTGAAATCTCATCTGTTTTATCTTTTAATACTTTAAATGTAATATCATATTGGCCATCTACTAAATTTTTCGAATCAACTATTACTCTCGGTTTATTATTTTCATCTTGGTTGTCGTTTCCACCTTGGTTGTCGTTTCCACCTTGGTTGTCGTTTCCGCCTTGGCTATCTAACGGCTTAATGCTACCTTTATCAAATGCAAATTGAATATCGTAAAAATGGTGATAATTCATTGAATCGATATCTACTTTTACTTTTGCATTTAACTTTTTTGATAAATCTGGTACTTCTACTTCCACTACGCGTGTATCAGCTTTTTTATCTTCACTTATTACATGTGCATCAACAAACGAACCATTTTTCTCAAATTCAAATTTTGTAATCCAAGAACTGTTCGTTAACGTAAATGATACATACTTCTTACCATCTTTTACTTTTAGCACACCTGGACTTTTTGTATATGTGTTCATCATTGAAATTTCGTCTGTTTGATCTTTTAATGCTTTGAAATTGATGCTGTATTCACCATCTTTAATTGTTTCAGCATCTGGTTTTTCTGCTTCCGGTTTTTCTGCTTCTGGTTTTTCTACTTCCGGTTTTTCTGCTTCCGGTTTTTCTGCTTCCGGTTTTTCTGCTTCTGGTTTTTCTGCTTCTGGTTTTTCTAC
>NZ_WEII01000081.1:0-18588 GCF_009183805.1 Bacillus sp. B2-WWTP-C-10-Post-4
TATAGAATACTATAACCATAAAAGAATTAAGGCAAAATTAAAGGGTATGAGCCCAGTACAATACCGGGCTCATACCCTAGAGGCTGCCTAATGAAACGACCTGTCTAACTTTCGGGGGTCACTTCAAATTAGTGAAACGGCTTTTTTTGATGAAATCTATAAGCTGAAGAATGAATATTTGCTGATAATAAAGTTTGTTAATTTTTCTGGCTTTTCCTCAATGTAAACACCTAATTGTTGAAAAGTGTTATGTTTAGAATTAAGTCGGGATCTCTAAAGGTCACGTACATTCCAGACAATCTCACCACGTTCGTCATCCCACGTACTGTGATGACGCTTAAATCCTATCTTTTCTAGTACCCGGAGGGAAGCGATATTCCAAGCACCTACAGTCGACCAAAGTCTTTGGCGCCCAGTAGCAATCGCCGCGTCCAGTACAACAGATGCCGCCTCAGTCGCATAACCTTTACCATGAGCGCTGCGGAACAACTCGTATGCAATCTCCGGCTCTTCAAGTGTGGAACGACCGATAATCAAGCCGCAGTATCCGATGAAATCGCCTTCGTCTCTTCTTCGAATAGTGAGAAGGGAAATGCCATTTTCATCTGCCTTCTTACGCATCTCAATAAGCCGGCTACGAACGGAGTCGAGGGTCGGCATGTCCACACCACGTTCGCCAATTAATTTCCTCATCCAAACTGAATCGGATTCCTCCCACATACTCAGGTCAAGTCGTTCGGTTTTTAGCTGGAACTCCATAGTTTTAAATAAAGATGGCATAGTGGAACCTCCTAATTATGTCACTTAACTCATAATAGCTTCGCACCGCATCATGTTGAACCAATCGTTGATTCGCGAATTTATTTTCCTAACTCCCGCGAGAGTTTATAGCAACAGTATACAATAGTATTATTTTATGCATAAGCAATTCCTTTGCAAAATAGACCCTTTTCTCAAACTTTTCTTTCATTCTAAAGCCGTCCCGTTAAATACACAGGCTCCTACTATTTCTAAATGCATAAAATGTTAAGCGAAAGTATGGGGGGATACGATGTATAATTCAAATTATTATGATTGGTATAGGCAAAATGATAAGTTGATAAGTGATATTGAAAAAGCTATAAATGGAGAGTATAGCGCCATAAGCTGCTATGCAAAATTAGCGAATATGGCTCCAAATCAAGTAGAACAAAAACAAATTCTTGAAATTCGTAATGATGAAATAAAGCATTTCCACAACTTTGTACAAATTTATACGAACTTAACTGGTAGGCAGCCGAAACCACAGATTACCGAAGACTGTCCGAATACCTACTTACAAGGATTAGAGTTCGCTATACAAGATGAGCAAAAGACAGTAGATTTTTATTTGGAAATTTCAGATGAGACATCGGATGCACATCTGAAAGATTTGTTACGGAGAATAGCTGCGGATGAACAAAATCATGCGGTATGGTTTTTATATTACTTCGTGAAGTCGAAGTGAGCATTAAGAATGAACGGCTAATGTGGTGCATATATTAGAAATTATTTTAAAGGGCAGTGCAACAATTGCATGAAAAACTTAATAAGCATAAAGAAACCGTTTCATAAGTAGTGGGACGGTTTTTTTTCGCGGTGAAATACAAGTTACATAGATATCTACAAAATATGGTAATTTAATTTGGTATATAATGTATGAAATGAAAACGAAAATAAATAAGCTAGGAGCAAATAAATGAAAAGAGGAATTACAGTAGATATTCCAAATGAATATGATAATTTACTTTGGAAAGTGTTAAAGCCAATTGATATTTCTTCATATGATTGGTGGGTAGGGAGTGAGGAGTCATACTTAATAGCACGTGGTGGATTGGATGAGGCATTATTTCCAGAAGGACCAAGTATAGTGGAAGGATCAGATTTGAAAATATTATTTAAAGACAATATATATTATGTTATTTTTGCAGATTTAAAAGCGTATTCAAAAGGAGAGGAAGTAGTAGATATTGAAACATATGAAGCATTTAAAGAGAGTAAGTGTGAATTAGTTTTACTAGTTGCGGATTGTACATACGTCACAATTTACGCTAAAGATCAAAAACAGATTGAATTGATGTATGAAAACGCAAGGAATCAAGGTTATTATGTTGAATACGTTACCGACGAAAATGACGGTAGAACGCGTTTATCAGTATGATAGCGATAGGAAAGGGGAACAGCGATATGGAGAGAAATACAGTTAAAGAATATACAATTCGAACTGCTACTGAAGAGGAAAGCGATAGCATTATTACTCTATTAAAAGAAGTAGCACAATGGCTACAATATAAAGAAGTGGATCAGTGGCAGTATCTTTTAGGAGAGGAAGCTACGGCTGAAATACTAGAATGTATAAGAGAGAAATATACATATGTTGTTCTGAAAGAAGATGAAATAGTTGGTACGGTTACAGTTTCTCCTAAACAAAATGAATGGGATGAACATATTTTTGGTAAAGAGGAAGTTTCTAATTCATTATATATTCATAGATTTGCGGTGAAACGGAAGTATAAGGGGAACGGAATTGGAGAATGGATTTTACAGTGGATAGAAGAGAATGTACAACATGACAAAGAGTATTTGAAGTTAGATTGCGTGGGGCATAATCGTACGTTGAATGATTTTTATAAGAAAAATAATTTTGAATATGTTGGAAGTACGGATGGGCTTAGTAAGTTTCAAAAGAAAAGGAGAATGTGAATGCATCCAATTAACGTAAGTTTAGTTGAAAAGTTAATACAGGAACAGTTTCCCGAATGGGCCCATTTAGAAGTGAAACCTGTAAAGTTTAGTGGGCATGATAATAGGACGTTTCACTTAGGGGATGAGATGAGTGTAAGATTGCCAAGTGATGCGGCATATGCACCGCAAGTAGAGAAAGAAAATAGTTGGCTTCCTATATTAAGTAAGAGACTTTCTTTACCAATTTCTACACCAATTGCGAAAGGAAATCCGTCTGAAGCGTATCCATTGCCTTGGTCTATTAATAAGTGGATAGAGGGAGAAACAGTTACGAAACAAAATGTTCGTGATTTAAATGAATTTGCGGCGGACTTAGGATCCTTTTTAGTAGAATTGCAATCTATTAATGGGAGTAACGGCCCTTTAGCTGGAGCACATAATTTTTACAGGGGCGGACTTATATCGGTATATGATAAAGAGGCGAGAGGTGCGATCGAAAATAATAAGGACGTTTTTGATGAAATCGTATTAAAGCATCTTTGGGATTTAGCACTTCAGTCAACGTGGGAGCGTAAACCAGTTTGGGTTCATGGGGATGTTGCACCTGGAAACTTACTCGTTAAGGACGGAAAGCTTTGTGCTGTAATTGATTTTGGTATTTTAGGTGTAGGAGATCCTGCTTGTGATGCGGCGATGGCATGGACTTTTTTTGATAAGAATAGCAGAAACGTATTTAAAGAAGTATTGCGCATAGATGAAGAAACGTGGAATAGAGCAAGAGGATGGGCACTTTGGAAGGCGTTAATTACATATGATACGAATAGGGATAGTAATGAAAAAGTAGCAGAAGAATCGTATCGTATCATTCAAGTGATTGTGGATGATTATGAGAGGTAATAGAAAAGCCTATTTTAAAATAGGCTTTTTCATATGATTAAATAGTAGAAATGGAAAGAAGGAATATAACATAATTATACAGAATATTTAGATAATAGGAGGTGTCGAATTTTGAGTGAAATTGAATTAAAGAGTAATGTAATTAAGACAGGGAGAGAGAAGGGAATTATTCTTCGGTTTATACTTGCTAGTCTTGTTGGGGTGTTTATGTTTTTCGTTCCTGTTACGATAAACGGTGCATCGTCTATTATGATTGATCATATCGTATCGTGGATTAGGGCTTCGGTTCCAGGCATAGTACCTTATTATGCATTATTTGTTATGGCAATTGGTGCGATTTATCCATTTTATACGAAGAAATGGAATGCATCTATCGTAGACATTTGTTTTTCTATTTTAAAAGTAGTTGGCGTTGTTTTTGGCATATTATATTGTTTAAAAGTAGGACCAGCTTGGTTCTTTGCGCCAGATGTTGGACCGTTTTTGTATGAGAAGCTAGTCATATCAGTAAGTTTGCTCGTTCCAATTGGCTCGGCGTTTTTAGCGTTATTAGTCGGATATGGATTGCTTGAATTTATCGGTACATTTTGTCGGCCAATTATGAGGCCATTATGGAATACGCCGGGGAGATCGGCAATCGACGCAGTTGCGTCCTTCGTTGGAAGTTATTCGCTTGCTCTCCTTATTACGAATCGCGTGTATAAAGAAGGAAAGTATACGACAAAAGAAGCGGCGATTATCGCTACAGGATTTTCTACAGTATCCGCTACATTTATGATCATCATCGCAAAAACATTAGATATTATGCATTTATGGAATGTTTATTTTTGGACTACACTTGTTGTAACATTCATCGTGACTGCTATCACCGTAAGAATCCCGCCCCTCAGTAGAAAACCAGATACATATGTAACAGAAGAAGGGTTCCCAGAGCCTGTTTATAAAGAGAAAATGTTAGAACGTGCTTGGGAAGATGCGTTAGAAGTATCAAAGTCTGCACCGAGCATTATGAAAAATATTGCAGTGAATTTAAAAGATGGATTTATTATGACGATGGGAATTTTACCATCTATTATGTCAGTAGGATTAATTGGTATCGTCTTAGCGAAGTTTACGCCAATATTTGATTGGATCAGTTATATTTTCTATCCGTTTACATGGCTATTACAATTACCAGAAGCAGACTTAGCCGCTAAAGCCGCATCAGTTGGTATTGCAGAAATGTTTTTACCGTCATTATTAGTAGTAAGTGCACCAATTGTGACAAAGTTTGTTATTGCAGTTGTTTCCGTATCATCTATTTTGTTTTTCTCCGCTTCCATTCCTTGTATATTATCAACAGATATTCCATTAAAAGTATCTGAACTTATTATTTTATATGTGCAGAGAACGATTTTAACGTTACTTATTATTACACCGATTGCTTATTTATTGCTTTAAAGTTTTAATAAGATAAAGTTATAAAAAAGAAGCCGTCTGTAAAAAGAGGGCTTCTTTTGTTTAAAAGCGGGATATTCTTATTTATTTTTCGTATATGACGTAACGCTTCTTAAGAAGATTCCTAGTCCCGCAAAAAAGAACCCTAAGCATAATAAGCTGCCTGGCGTTCCCCAAGTAATTTGATCTAGCATTTTTTATCCCCTCCCGTTTATCATTATATAGAATTTATTGGAAATTATCAAAAAATTATTTTTTTGAGGTTTACTGATGAGTCTTCCTACCTTATACGAGAAGAATATATTTGAAAAGAATTCTTCGCTCTATATTTTTATATTAGTATAATACGTTTTTTATTCTTATGATATAGTAACAACAAAGGGGGCTTAAAAATGGAAATTATTCACGAAAGAGCAAAGTTGCGGTTAATGGATAATACTGATGTCGAAACTTTGTTTTCGATTGTAGAAGGAAATCGGGATATTTGGGCGTATTTAATCTCTAAAATGGATAGTGTGCAAGATATGCAACAATACGTTCAAAAAGCGATAAAGGGCTACGGAAGAGGTAATCAAATACCTTTCGTAACCGTAGATCAACAGTCGAATAAGATTGTAGGAAGTACACGTTTATATAATATTTCAGTAGAAGATAAGACAGTTGAGTTAGGGCAAACGTGGTATCATCCGAGTGTACAACGTACGAGTATAAATACAGAGTGTAAGTATATGCTTCTTCAGTATGCTTTTGAAAAACTGCATATGCTTAGGGTACAAATTAAGACGGATGCAAGAAATGAAAAAGCACAACGAGCAATTGAAAGATTAGGCGCATTAAAAGAAGGTGTGCTTAGAAATGAAAGAAAATTACCGAATGGTTATGTGAGAGATGCGGTGGTGTACAGTATTATCTCGAGTGAATGGCCAGGCGTAAAAGAACAATTGTTAGAAAAATTAGAGTTGTATAAAGAAAAGTTATAATTCGTGTTTTGAAAGGTATATTGTTCGTGAGACATGAAAAATATACCTTTTTTCTTACAAAATGCTACTTTATTTTAATTCCTTTTGTTTCATCGTTCCCTTCTGAGAAAAAATTCGTTACAATGTAGTTGTATGGTAATAAACTTATGAATTTAAAAAATGTAATGAAAACCGCAAATGAAAATGAATTGATAATCCTCAATTTTAAATGAAAACCCTTTTATACATAAATAACAAGTAAAGTTCCTTCTTTTAAATAAACTCAAACAAAACGATTTGATATAAATGTTTTTTATAGAAGTATGGATGATGTACGGAGGCAATTACAAATGAAAGAAAATAAGAAGAGTAAGAAAAGACGAATCTTTCAAGTATTTTTACTAATGATTTGTTCTGCTATTTTATATGTAAGTTATGCAGCTTACGATATTTGGAGTTATCGTTTTAAAGCAAATGATGACGTGAAAACGGATGCTGGTATCGTACTAGGAGCAGCTTCGTGGAACGGAAAACCATCTCCTGTATTTAAAGAAAGAATTAATCATGCAATTTCTTTATATAAGAACGGAAATATTAAAAAGATTATTTTTACAGGTGGTACAAAGTTCGAGGCAGAACTTGAGGAAGCACGTACTGCAAGAGTATATGCAATGAAACAAGGTGTAAAAGAGGAAGATATTTTAATTGAAACTAAATCCCTTTTCACTGAAGAAAATTTAAAAAATGCGAAGCAAGTTGGAATAGAGAACGGAATACGCACATACACGATTGTAAGTGATCCACTTCATATGAAACGCGCAATGAGAATTGCAAAACATATTAATATTGAAGCGTATGCTTCACCAACGCCGACATCAGCATATAAAACGTTAGACACAGAAATTCCATTCTTCTTTAAAGAATTATTCTCGTATATTGGATATGTAACCTCTTTGCCATTAAAGGCATTGAAGGGAGATTAACATAAGAAAAGAACCTATCCTTAAATAGGAACTTTTCTTATTAGTCAAAAACATTGTATTTTTATCGGAATAGTGAAACAATAGAGAGGTAGCTTCATATAATCATAATGAAAAAGTGAGCGGTTGATGAATCGAACATAAAGGAGATTATAGTATGGCACTCTCATTTGTTGAAACAGAAGAACAATCTTTCATTATTGCACAAATAAATAAATTGATTCCGAAGTTCATGGAAAGGGAGCATCAGCTAAGTGAATTGGGATCATTTCCGTATGAAAATATAAATGATTTGAAAGATATCGGATATACGAAATTAACGTTACCGAAGGAATTTGGTGGTAGTGCGATTTCTTTATATGACTTTGTTTTATTTCAAGAGAAAATCGCGGAAGGCTGCGGAGCTACTGCATTATCGATTGGCTGGCATCTTGGCATTGTGAAAGAGCTAGCGGAAAATCGCTCTTGGAATGATGAGATGTTCAAATGGTTTTGCGAAGAAGTACGTAATGGTGCGCTCTTTAACAGGGCAGCAACAGAACCGAAAACAGGGAGTCCGACGCGTGGCGGCAAACCAGAAACAATAGCGGTTCAACAAGGCGAGAAGTGGGTTATAAATGGAAGAAAAACTTTTACAACGATGGCGCCAGTACTTGATTATTTTATTATTTCAGCAAGTATGGAAGGCCAAGAAGAAGTTGGTGAGTTTGTTATTCCAAGAAATACACTCGGTGTATCTATTGAAGAAACGTGGGATAGCGTTGCAATGCGAGGGACTGCTAGCCACGACCTTGTCTTACAAAATGTAGAGATAGACAACCGCTTTTTTACGGATGTAAAAGGCGGGAAAGTGAAACAAAAGGGTATTGGCTGGTTGCTACATATACCAGCATGTTATTTAGGAATTGCACAATCAGCAAGAAATTATGCAGTTCAGTTTGCGGGATCATACAAACCAAATAGTTTAAACCATTCTATTAGTTTATTACCGAATGTTAGAAGATTAGTTGGAGAATTAGAACTCGAGCTTATGCAAGCTCGCGTCTTTTTATATCAAATTGCGAAAAAATACGATGAGGCAGAAGATAAACTATCACTGCAAGCAGAATTAGCAGCCGTGAAATATGCTGTAACAAATGCGGCGATATCCATAGTGGATAAATCAATGCGCATCGTAGGAGCAAAAAGTCTATCAGAAAAAAATCTGCTCCATCGTTACTATTTAAATGTCAGAGCAGGACTGCATAATCCGCCGATGGATGATGCAACACTATCTATGCTTGCGGATGCGGCGTTTCGGTCATAGTTTTTAAAGCATGGGTTTGATTACTAATCAAACCCATGCTTTTTATATGTATGAAGCACTTGGTTGAGATGTAGGTTTTTAATATAAATGATTATCATGGTTTTGTGATTGTTTCTTGTTGAAAAATTCTTATTGTAATGCCAGTTTGGAGGCTGTATAAACATTTTTCGTATTTAATCCCAAATTAATGGTCTTTCTAAGTTTACCGTTCGTAAATATTGTAAAAATTGACCTGCATGGACCGCATCATGATAGGCAATTCGTAATAGCATATCGCCTAAATATCGTTGATAGCCAACATCGCTTCTATCAATAAGTCTTGAATCTAGCTCGGCTATGCTTATCGATTGAACATATTCTATGAAGTCAGTAAAGTATGATTGTGCCAATTCAATTTCTTTTTTTACACAAGTAATCGGCTCGTCATCATACGGGATACGTATGTCGTTTATTGAACCGTTGTTTTTTATAATCATATGGTAGTAAAAAGTTGAACTCCATACATGACGAATCATCTCACCAAAAGACATAGCCTCAGGATCAGGCTTCCAATTAAGAAAATTGTTAGGAAGAGAATTCCATAATTTTTCTGAGCGCCTTCTCGTTTCTTTCAAATTTAATATACTAAGATCAATTGCATTCATAATACATTCTCCTTTACTATTAAACTTAAAATAATTGTATCAATTTAATAGTTAGGGTATCATCGAAATATGAATGTATATCCGAATATCTCATATATAGCTAAACTAATTGCTGAACCTACAAGAGCAATCATATTAGATTGTCTAATGAATAATCAGGCACTACCTGCTAGTGAATTGGCTTATATGGCAAAAGTGTCACATCCAACAATTAGTTCGCATCTTTCTAAATTAGTAGAAGGGAATTTACTTACAGTTGAACAACATGGTAGACATCGTTACTATCGACTTGCTAATCAAGAAGTTGCAGAAGTGCTTGAAAAGTTGGGGACAATTGCACCAACAGTTCAAGTTCGCTCTTTAAAACAATCAAGCCAACTAAAACAAATTCGTTATGCTCGAACTTGTTATGATCATCTTGCAGGCAAACTCGGTGTAGAGATAACTGAAAAATTACTAGATAGGCAATTTATAATTTTAGAGGATGGAGAATACATTGTAACGGAACAAGGTAAGCAATGGTTTCTGAATTTTGGAATAAATGTTGATGAGGCAGATACAAAAAGGAGGGTATTTGCAAAACCTTGCCTTGATTGGAGTGAACGACGCTACCATATTGCCGGTTGGTTAGGATCTGCAATAGCAAAACTATTTTTTGAACAGGAATGGATTACAAAAACGGATAAGAACCGAGCTGTCCATCTTACAAAGAAAGGTGTAAAGTTATTGGAAGATCAATTAGGCATTGATATGAAAACTGAGGAAAGAAAAGCTTGAAATTAGAAAAGTCCGTCAAAATGACGGGTTTTTTCATTATGGTAGGAGTGTACATGAATAATAGGATGTTACCAATAATTGTTGCCAATAAAAAAATCTTTCTTTTCATTCTTCTTTTTTAAGTTTTAAAGGAGAAAGCTAGGCTTCTTATTTTTACTAATGTTATAATAAGAAAAAAGCACGAAAAGAGGTCATCTCATGCTAGAGGTTATTGCAACATGTTTAGAAGATGTAAAACGAATTGAAAGCGCTGGCGGGAAGCGGATTGAATTAATTTCATCTTATACAGAAGGTGGTTTAACACCGAGTTATGCTTTTATAAAAAAAGCGGTAGAAGCGGTAAGTATACCAATTCATGTTATGATTCGTCCGCATGCGAAGTCTTTTACATATACGGAAGAAGAAATTGAAATGATGAAAGAAGATATTATAGTTGCACAGAAGTTAGGAGCAGCTGGTGTAGTATTAGGCGTATTAAATGAACGAAATGAAGTGAATGAAGAGAAATTAGCGGACTTACTATCTGTTGTAGATGGAATAAATGTAACGTACCACCGTGCGATAGATGATATAGAAAATCCAGTAGAAGCGATGAGAACTTTAAAGAAGTTTCATAAAGTGACTCACGTTTTAACTTCAGGTGGACAAGGAAATATAGTAGAGAATATTCCGGTGCTTACAGAAATGCAAAAGGTAAGCGATGGTCAAATTCAGCTTGTAGCTGGAGCTGGCGTGACGAAAGAAAATATAAAGCGATTGCTAGATGAAACTGGAATCACGCAGGCGCATGTCGGTACAGCGGTAAGAGAAGGAAAATCATGTTTTTCTGAAATAGATCCTAATTTAGTACAAGAATTAGTTGAAATAATAAAATAAGTGCTTAAGAAAGAGGAGAAACGATGAAGGAAAATACAAAGAAAGAATTATTCTCTTGGGCTAAAACGATAGGTTTTACCCTTGTATTAATTGCTATTATTCGCGGTGTTTTATTTACACCTTCTTTAGTGCAAGGTGAATCAATGATGCCCACTTTAAAAAATAACGAACGAGTTCTCGTGAATAAGATTGGTTATAGTATAAGTGGATTAGATCGCTTTGATATTATCGTCTTCCACGGAAAAGAAGGATACGATTTAGTAAAACGAGTAATTGGTTTGCCAGGCGATACAGTTGAGTATAAAAATGATGTTTTATATGTAAACGGAAAAGCGATGGAAGAACCATATTTAAAAAAGTTTAAAGAAAAAGCAGTAGGTCGTGTATTAACTCCAGACTTTACGTTAGAACAAATCACTGGGAAAACGAAAGTGCCAGAAGGCCAAGTATTTGTTTTAGGGGATAATCGTGAAGTTTCTAAGGATGGTCGCATGTTTGGCTTTATTTCAGAAGATGAAATTGTCGGAAAAGGACAAGCTGTTTTCTGGCCGTTGGAACAAGTAAGAGCGTTATAAAGTGTGGTGAAGTATGGGAGAGATATTCTTCCATACTTTTTTATTTGCTTAAAATCTATTGATTGAATTGAAAGAATATTTTATAATTTTAAATTATATGTTTGTTTCGAAAAACGGAATTTAAGTTCCGTAATTCGGAACGAAAGGGAGATAGAATGAGTATAAATAAAACGGCAGTTAAGACAATGGATATTTTAGAGTTGTTTTATGAGCATGAAGAGCTAAGTTTAACTGAGATGGTTCAGCTTACAAATATGCCGAAAACATCTGTTTATCGTTTAATTGGTTCGTTGGAAGAGATGGAGTTTTTACAAAAAAACGAAAAGGGGAAATATCGTTTAGGGGTCGTATTTTTACGGTTCGGTCAACTTGTTTCACACCGATTATCAGTAAGAAATATAGCAATTCCTTATATGAAAGAACTTAGAGATAGTTTAGGACAGGCAGTTAATTTAATAATTCAAGATGATAATGAGGCAATTTACGTTGAAAAGATGGAGGGTGTTCAGCCGGTACGCGTGTATACGGCGGTTGGAAGAAGAGCACCGCTTTATGCTGGTGCATGTCCAAGAATTTTACTATCGTATTTCTCCGAGGAAGAGAAACGGAGATACATAGAGGAAGTGGATTTAAAACAGTTTGCAGATGGAACAATCGTGGATAAGGAACAATTGTTAGAAGTGTTGCAAATGGCAAAAAAGGAAGGCTACACAATTAGTTATTCTGAGTTAGAAAATCATACAGCCGCGATAGCAGCACCCATTTTCGCGAGCGATGGAACGGTTGTAGCAGGCATTAGTATTTCAGGATTAGCAATTGAGTACAGCGAAAGTAACATTTCATATTTTATTGCGAAGGTGAAAGAAACAGCGCATCGCATTTCGAAAGAACTCGGCTTTTTGGCATAGAAAGAGGGAGTAGGATGAAATTTTCTGCGTTAGGGGATCAAGCAATTATTGTTACATTTGGTGAAGAAATTAAGATGGGTATATATGAGAAAGTACAGCGGTTATTTAAAGCACTGCAGCAACATCCGTTTGCAGGAATGATTGAGTGTGTTCCGTCGTTTACTTCATTAGCTGTTTACTACAATGTATACGAAGTATGGAAGAGAAATGAGAGAAGTGAAAGGTCATATGATTACGTTCGCCAGTATATAAAGGAGCTGTGTGATTCTTATAAAGAAGAAGTAAAACAGGATATGAAACATATTTCTATACCAGTGTGCTACGGGGGAGAATATGGACCAGATTTAGAAGAAGTCGCGCATTATCACGGTTTACAAGTAGAAGATGTGATTCGAATACATAGTGAAACTACATATTTTGTATATATGCTAGGTTTTACACCAGGGTTCCCGTATTTAGGAGGACTTTCAAAAGAATTAGAAACACCTAGAAAAGAAAAACCACGGTTACAAATCTCTCCTGGTTCAGTAGGTATTGGCGGAAATCAAACAGGTATTTATCCGCTTGAAACACCAGGTGGATGGAATATTATCGGCCGAACACCTATTACTCTATTTAATCCGAAAGAAGAAATGCCAACATATATTCAAAGTGGTATGTATTTACGATTTATCCCGATAACGAAGGAAGAGTACGTATCACTTGAGGGGGCTAAAGAATGGATGTAGAAGTTTTGCATGCAGGAATGTTTACAACAGTCCAAGATTTAGGGCGATCTTATTATCAACAGTTTGGTGTACCTGTTGGGGGTGCTATGGATAAAAATGCGCTTAGGCTCATCAATATGTTAGTCGGTAATGAAGAGAATGAAGCAGGATTAGAAATGACGATTTTAGGTCCTAAATTGTTAATAAAGAAAACGACTTTACTCGCAATTGGTGGGGTTGATATGGAACCGTTGTTAAATGGAGAACGTATCCCATTATGGCGTCCCATTTTAGCGGAAGAAGGTAGTATGCTTTGTTTTGGAAAAGTGAAAAGTGGTTGTAGAGCGTATGTGACTTTTGCGGGTGGTATACATATTGAGCGTACAATGGGAAGCAAAAGTACGTACATACGTGCTGCGATTGGTGGTATAGAAGGAAGAATGCTGAAAAAAGGAGATTGTTTTCAAATTGGTACGTACTCAGAAATGGCGAATCGTTTCATTCAAGACTTACAAAAAGATGAGCGAATAAAAACGAAATGGGTAATTAGCAACAGCGTACTACCAAAGTATAAGAAACATCCTAAGTTTCGTGTCATAACTGACTTTGAATACGATCAATTTACCGAAGAAAGTAGAAAGGCATTTTTTACGAAAGAGTATAAGGTATCTAATTATGCTGACCGTATGGGCTACAGGGTTGAGGGAGAAGTTTTAAATAGGATTGAAGAAAAAGAGATTTTATCGAGTCCTGTTACATTTGGAACCATTCAAGTTCCTAATGGTGGACAGCCGATTATATTAATGGCAGATAGGCAAACGACAGGTGGCTATCCGAGAATGGGAAATATCATTTCAGTAGATTTACCTCTTCTTGCCCAGCTAAAGCCGGGGGACTATGTTTCTTTTGAGAAAATTACGCTTGAAGAAGCGGAACAATTGTACATAGAACAAGAAGTAAATATGAATCTATTAAAGAAATTCATTGCTTTACGAAGCTGAAATTAGGAGGGAAATAATGTGAAGACAATCGATTTAAACTGTGATTTAGGAGAAAGTTTTGGCGCTTATAAAATGGGGAATGATGATGAAATTCTTCCATTCGTATCCTCTATAAATGTTGCTTGTGGTTTTCATGCAGGTGATCCGTCTGTTATGCGGCAAACGATTGAAAAGGCAATGCAACATAACGTAGCAATAGGGGCACACCCCGGATTTCCAGATTTAATTGGATTTGGTAGAAGGAACATGAATGTTTCAGCAAGTGAAGTATACGATTATGTTTTATATCAAATTGGTGCATTAGACGGTTTTGTAAAAGTGGCTGGCGGGAAGATGCATCATGTGAAACTGCACGGTGCTCTATATAATATGGCGGCAACTAATCCGGAAATTGCAGATGCAATTGCAAAGGCAATTTATCATATAAATCCAAGTCTATTACTTTACGGATTAGCAAATAGCGTGGCATTTATACAGGCTGCAGAAAAATACAAAGTAACTCTCGTACAAGAGGCTTTTGCGGATCGTACATATAAGCAAGATGGTACATTAACGAGCCGTACAGAAGAAAATGCACTTATAAAAGATGAAGACGAAGCGATAAAGCAAGTACTTCAAATGGTGAAAGAAGGCCATGTAAATTCGATCAATGGAGAGAAAGTAGCAGTTCAGGCGCAAACGATTTGTTTACACGGTGATGGGGAAAAAGCAGTACAATTTGCAGAAAGAATATACAGAACATTCAAACTTAATGGTATTTCTATTTGTGCACCGAAATAAAAAATAGGGGGAAGTGCTAGAAATGATTAAATTAATCGGAATACTACTTGTTGCAGTGGGCTTTTTATTTAGATTAAATACACTTTTAGTAGTTATGGTTGCAGGTATTGTTACTGGTATGGTTTCAGGATTAAGTTTTTATGATGTGATCAGCATGTTCGGTAAATTTTTCATAGAAAATAGATATATGTCTATGCCAATTATATTAACTTTACCGGTAATCGGAATTTTAGAGCGTTACGGTTTAAAAGAAAGAGCCGAAGCACTTATAACGAAATCAAAAGGAGCAACAACTGGAAGAGTATTAATGTCATATTTTACGATAAGAGAATCATCAGCAGCACTAGGGCTTAATATTGGTGGGCATGCGCAAACAGTAAGGCCGCTCGTTGCACCGATGGCAGAAGGGGCTGCGCAAGGTAAATACGGTAAACTTCCTGAAAAATTAAGAGAAAAGATTAAAGCAAACGCAGCTGCTGCGGAAAATACAGCTTGGTTTTTCGGAGAAGATATTTTCATCGCAACTGGTGCTATTTTATTAATGAAAGGATTCTTCGATTCAGTAGGTATGCATGTCGGTGTATGGGATATGGCACTTTGGGGCATTCCGACAGCAATATCTGCACTTATTGTAAGCTGGATTAGATTTAGAAGGTTTGATAAATATATAGAGAAAACAATGAAGGCAGAAGGAAAAGAAGAGAAGGAGGCAATCTAATATGAACATCATCACAATGGATACAATCTATTATGTATTAGGGATAATTGTTGCTTTTATCGCTGTTCGTATCGCATTCGATCGTGAACATCCAAACAGATTCGGTTCTAGTTTATTTTGGGCATTGTTTGCAGTTACATTTTTATTTGGAAATGTAATTCCTTCGTTTTACGTTGGCTGTATCGTGCTCGCTATGGTCGTTTTAGCCTCGCTAAATAAAGTGACAAAATCAGAGGAAAAAGAAGTTCCAGTACAAGAACGTGTAAAACATGCTGAGAAATTAAAAAATAAAATTTTTATGCCTGCACTATTAATTCCTATTTTTACAATTATCGGTACGTTGACGTTAGGGAAAATTAAATGGGGAAATGTCTCTCTTGTTGATCCAGATAAAGTAACTTTAGTTGCATTAGCGCTTGGTGCATTACTCGCATTTGTCGCGGCGATGCGTATTACAAAATCGAAAATAACAACGCCTGTTCAAGAAGGAAGCAGACTATTACAAGCTGTCGGCTGGGCTGTTATTTTACCACAAATGTTAGCGGCACTTGGCGGTATTTTTGCGAAGTCGGGCGTTGGACAAGTCGTTTCTGATTTAGTCGGACAAGTGTTACCGACAGAGTATCCGTTCGTTGCTGTTATGGCGTACTGTTTAGGCATGATGCTATTTACAGTCGTAATGGGAAATGCATTCGCAGCGTTTGCTGTTATTACTGGCGGAATTGGCTTACCTTTAATAGTTCAAATGCACGGCGGAAACCCAGCAATTATGGCAGCACTCGGTATGTTTGCTGGATATTGCGGAACGCTGCTTACACCAATGGCAGCAAACTTTAATATCGTACCTGCGATGCTTTTAGAGCTAAAGGATAAAAATGCGGTTATTAAAGCGCAAGTACCAATTGCTCTTTCCATTTTCATTATTAATATGTTTATTATGTACGGCCTTGTATATCGTTTCTAATTAGGAGGATAAAACTATGAAAACAGTATTATTAACAGGATTCGATCCGTTCGGCGGAGAAAGCATCAATCCAGCTTGGGAAGTCGCAAAAAGTTTGCATGAAAAAACAATTGGAGAATACAAGATAATAAGCAAACAAATACCAACTGTATTTCATAAATCAATAAGCGTATTAAAAGAGTATATAGAACAACTAGGGCCGGAAATTATTATATGTATCGGACAAGCTGGGGGCAGACCAGATATTACGATAGAACGTGTCGCAATTAATATTGATGATGCAAGAATTGCTGATAATGATGGGAATCAGCCAGTAGATGTACCGGTTGTAGAAGAAGGAGCGATTGCGTATTGGTCTACACTTCCGATGAAAGCAATCGTAAAAAAACTTCGCGAAGAGGGCATACCGTCATCTGTTTCACAGACGGCAGGCACATTCGTTTGTAATCACTTATTCTATGGACTTATGCATGAACTAGAGAAACATGATAAGAAAATAAAAGGCGGATTCATTCATATTCCGTTTTTACCAGAACAAGCGAGTAACTATCCAGGGCAACCGAGTATGTCACTTTCTACTATTCGTAAGGGGATAGAATTGGCAATCGAAGTAACGATGACAGTTGAAGGAGATATTGTAGAGGTTGGCGGCGCAACGCATTAAGTAAAATGAATTGTACAACACCTCCTGTAAACAACTGGTATAATAAGAATAGGAAAATACATAGAGGTGATTTTTGTGCAACAATTTGAAGAAGTTCGTTCAATTTTAGAAAAAGCGAAGAAAATTACAGTATTAACAGGCGCTGGTGCAAGTACGGAAAGTGGTATCCCAGATTTCCGTTCAGCAAATGGATTGTATGCTGATGCGAATGTGGAGATGTACTTATCAAGAGGGTACTATAACCGAAGTCCGAAAGAATTTTGGAAGCATTATAAAGAAATCTTTCAAATTAATACGTTCCATCAATATAAACCAAATCGTGGACATCATTTTTTAGCTGAGCTAGAAGAACAAGGGAAAGATATTACGATTTTAACGCAAAATATTGACGGTTTA
The DNA here is from genome assembly GCF_009183805.1 of Bacillus sp. B2-WWTP-C-10-Post-4. Classification (NCBI taxonomy): domain Bacteria; kingdom Bacillati; phylum Bacillota; class Bacilli; order Caryophanales; family Bacillaceae; genus Bacillus; species Bacillus sp. B2-WWTP-C-10-Post-4. Next base: position 17,293 of record NZ_WEII01000081.1, read on the forward strand.
CATCAATTAGGTGGCAGTAAACATGTCATTGATTTACATGGAACACTTCAAACAGCACATTGTCCGAAGTGTAAAGCGGGATATGATTTACAGTATATGATTGATCATGAAGTGCCGCGCTGTCAGAAGTGTAATTTCATTTTAAATCCAGACGTTGTTTTATACGGAGATACACTGCCTCAATATCAAAATGCGATGAAACGTTTATATGAAACAGATGTACTTCTCGTTATGGGAACGTCATTAAAAGTACAACCTGTCGCTTCATTTCCGGAAATCGCAAAGAGAGAAGTAGGGGCAACAACTATTTTAGTAAATGAAGAGTTAACAGGACAGGAATATAACTTTGATTATGTTTTTCAAAATAAAATTGGTGAATTTGTTGAAGAGGTATCTTTAATGAAATAAGTTATCGAAAAAACTGAGGTAGATACCTCAGTTTTTTATTTGAGTATTCGCTGTTTTAAGCCATATGAAAACATTTTGATAATGTAGTAACAACACCTCTATAATTTATAAAAAATTGTTTCATAGGTAAAATAGCAGAGTAAGAAGTAATATTATCTTTAGTGAATACACAATCGTCATAAAGTAAGCTAATATGTAGCTGTTGTAAAGGCTCTATTTCGTTTTGCTTTAAGTATAAAACTAAGTCATTATAAAGTTGTTCACTATAATTACTTACGGAACATTCTATTGAAAGCTGACCTACTATGCTAGTCCACCATACTTTAAAGCTACATATTAATTCTTTAAATGATTCCTCATCACATAAATTAGCGTCAAAAAGTTTCTTATAAAATATATGATTCTCCTCGTGGAAAATTTGTAAATCATATCTGTCGTTAGCAGTTTGCTTACGAAGAGTCAGCCATAATTCTTTGAAATTTGTTTCAAAGTCACTTGAGAAATGTAATGTTTTTGCTATGTAAGGAAAACGTAAATTTCCTTTTTTCTCTTTTTGGTTGAGATACATATTTTGAATGTAGATCATAAAGTTTAAACAATGTGGCGTTTTAGTATGTATGATAAACGAATCTGTCATTTTCGTTCTCTCCTTAAGTAATGTCTTTTATAAATTTATTTCTTTAGTATACAAAGAAATGTAAACTAATGGTATAAAAATAAATTTGCCCCATTTTTCTTTTAGAATAATATTCATGTTATTTTGCATTCAGGGAATGGTAATAAATAGGATATAAAAATAAAAAACTGAAAATTAAATCTTTTATTTCTTTTATAATTAATATAAAATTCTATATATATCATATAAATAAATTTGATACATAATGACTT
>NZ_WEII01000082.1:0-18303 GCF_009183805.1 Bacillus sp. B2-WWTP-C-10-Post-4
GTATAATACATCTTTAATAAAGTTGCAATAAATAATAATCATTCCGATTTGTTTTTGTTATAAAGTTGTCAAATATAGGTGTATTATTTTTGCAAATGCATGCATATGTGACAACGCTGTTTTCATATATTGAAAAGGAGGTAAAGAGGGGGATGAGCGCTTGGGTTACTTAATGGAAGCTATTTTATTAATATTAGCGGTAGTATTGCCATTATCTTTCGTATTAATTTTTTTAAGAAGATTAATAAGTAATTTAGGGGACGCTACAACAATAACGAAATTACAAGAGAGAGATGAGAAAAAAGAGTGAGTAAAGCACTATGCGTACGCATAGTGTTTTACTTGTGGTAAAATAAGAGCAGGAAACTCCTAAAGGTTGTATTTTACTAAAGGAGAGAAAAGTAAAATAAGAGGTATATGCATATATGAATAAGCGAACAGCGTTAATACTTGGTGCAAGTGGTTTAGTTGGACAAGAGATAACGCGTCTATTACTTGAATCAGATTACTACGATTCGGTTACTATTTTTGTAAGAGAGCCAATGCAATTGCAACATGAGAAGTTACAGCAGAAACAAGTTGATTTTTCGGTATTAGAGGAATATAAAGAGTTCTTTGCTGTGGATGATGTTTTTAGTTGCTTAGGAACAACAATAAAAAAAGCAAAAACAAAAGCAAATTTTAAAAAAGTAGATTATGAATATACGTTACGAGCTGCGTGTTTAGCTGAAAAACAAGGGGTACAAAATTTCCTTGTCGTGTCTTCTATGGGAGCGAATCCTAAATCATTCTTCTTTTATTCACAAGTGAAAGGAAAAATGGAAGAAGAATTGCAAAAGTTAGTGATTGGTGGTATTCACATTTTTAGACCATCATTATTAGTAGGAAATCGACAAGAATTTCGTTTCGGCGAACGAATGGCTGAAAAGTTATCTCGTATTATTCCGTTTATCTTTAAAGGAGCTTTTAAAAAATATAAACCAATTTCAGCTAAAGATGTGGCGAAAGGGATGTATATAACCGCGCTGCGAGAAGAATCAGGTATCCATACTTATAATTCAAATGAAATTACAACAATAGAATAAATAAAACCGAGAAGAATGACTTTTACTGAAAGACGAAGGAAATAGGGTTTTAGTCTTGGATTAACAGTAAATACATGTTGTTTAACACTTATACTAAAATGAAAGAAGAGTGGGGAATCCACTTCTTTTATCACGCCAATTTATGATCTTAATTCTATTTTTATCCCTCATACGTCCCAAATACGCCTGATTTTATGGTACAGAAATGTTAAAAGAACATAAATCTGAGATGATCGGAATGTCAGCTGATGCGATTCAAAAGCTGAAAGAAACAATTTCAATAGATGCCTCTATTGCTAGGGAAAATGACATTTTCTTATCCAAAATTGTGGTTGTGGTAATTGGTTTAGGATTAAAATTATGCTTAAAAAACAAAAAAGATATGGGTTTCTAAATAAAATTTGAACTTTAAGATTAGGTTAGATTAGAAATGGATAATTAGTCCTTTGATCTAAAATATTTTTTTGGGAGAAAATTAATGATATTTTATTAATAGTAAAGTTCTTGCTCTAATATGTTTGCCAAACGTAGATAAAGTATGTTTAATCAATATTCGGAATGAAAACTCTAGATTTTCTATGTTACATAGAAAATCTAGAGTTTTTTTATAACCTATAATTACATAAGTTTTATCATTTTTGCACCAGAAACGATAATCCCTACATTTATCAGCCCATTTGGTTAAGGCATCGAATAGACCTTACGTTTACCATCGCGATTTCTGATAACTTACATGTAGAGGTATCACTCAATATAACAAAAATGTAATGTTAATGAAATGTAATTCCACCGATACTATTAATGAAATTATATAAAATGAAGGGGAGTTAAAGAATTTTTATAATGAAAAAGGAGAAGTATTAATGCGAAATATATTAAGTGTAGAAAAAATTGAAAAATATTATGGTAATAAAGATAATGTAACAAAGGCTATAGATAATATTAGTTTTAAGGTAGATGAGGGAGAATTTGTTGGGATAATGGGGCCCTCAGGAAGTGGCAAAACGACATTACTTAACTGTATATCAACGATTGATAATGTTACGACGGGAAAAATAATAATCAATAATAGTGACATTACTCGGTTAAAATCAAAGTCACTAGACAAGTTTAGAAAAAATGAATTAGGGTTTGTATTTCAGGACTTTAATTTATTAGATACTCTTACTGCTTATGAAAATATTGCCCTAGCTTTAACTATAAAAGGTGAGGAAAGTTCAAAAATTGATGGCAAAATACAAGCAGTTGCAAAATATTTAGACATTGAACAAGTATTAAGCAAATACCCTTATCAAATATCAGGTGGACAAAAACAAAGGGTTGCTTCGGCAAGAGCTATCGTAACAGATCCATCTTTAGTACTTGCAGATGAACCAACAGGTTCGTTAGATTCTAAATCAGCTAGATTATTACTCGAAAGATTTGAAAGTCTTAATAAGGATTTAAAAGCTACAATACTTATGGTTACTCATGATGCATTTACAGCAAGCTATGCTCGTAGAATTCTTTTTATTAATGATGGCAAAATATTTATCGAGTTGGTAAGAGGAAATGATTCCAGAAAAGAATTCTTCACTAAAATTATCGAAGTTATAACCCTTCTTGGAGGTGACGATAATAATGTACTCTAAGATTGCTATTGGGAATGTAAAGAAAAGTTTTAAAGATTATGCGATATATTTCTTAACACTAACACTGGCTGTTTGTATATTTTATAGCTTTAACTCAATAGAATCACAAAAGGCACTTATGGAAATTAACGCTTCAGATAGAAAGTATGTGCCAACAGTAATGAACGCTATCTCAAATGTGTCAGTATTTGTATCAGTAATATTAGGTGGTTTAATATTGTATGCAAATAATTTCTTAATTAAAAAACGTAAAAAAGAATTAGGAATATACATGACTTTAGGTATGGGAAGAAGAAACATATCCAGAATATTAGTAACAGAGACATTTCTAGTTGGCATTATATCTTTAGTGAGTGGACTTATAATAGGTATGGGAGTATCGCAGGGATTATCTACATTTGCATTAAAGTTATTTGAATTGCCCATCAATAAATATAAATTTATAATTTCAACAAGTGCTATAGGTAAAAGCGTATTATACTTTGGAATCATGTTTTTGCTTGTTATGTTATTTAATATATATGTTGTTTCTAAATACAAAATAATTGATATGTTAACAGCAGGTAGAAAAAATGAAGATGTAAAATTTAGAAATCCTCTTATCTATGTAATCACATTTATTATGTGTGTAGCATCACTTGGATATGCATATGTGACTGTACTAAAAATCGGATTGAATTTTACTAATCCTATGCTCGTGGTATCAATCCTTCTTGGCATATTAGGTACATTGCTGTTTTTCTTTAGTTTATCTGGATTTATATTATATGTTGTAAAGAAGAATAAAAAAGTCTATTTTAAAGGTTTAAATATATTTATCATCAAACAAATAAATAGTAAGGTTAATACAAATTTTATATCCATGTCTGTAATCTGTTTAATGTTATGCCTCACAATGGTGGCTTTATCTACAGGAATCAGCTTTAACAGAATGATGGACGCAACAACGAAAGAAGTAACACCATTTGATGCCAGTATTACGTTGGAGAATAAGGATGAAAGTTACACTATAGAAGAAGTATTAAAGAAAGCTAATTTTAAAATAAGTAATAACGAAAAATATATATCTTATAATGTATATCGAACAGGGATGGAAGTGGTGGACTTTGTACCAGAACTTAAAGATTATAATATGAGTATAGATTTTATTAAAGTATCTGATTATAATAAAATTTTAAATCTTAAAGGTGAAAAGGAAATCACTTTAAATAACAATGAAATTTTACTTTTATCAAATGAAGGCCGGTTTGTTAATTCGACAAATGATAGATTAAAAAATAGCAATAAGATGAATATTAAAGAAAAAGAATATTCGGTAAAAAACGCTAAAGTTATACAAGAGAATCTTTACACTTCTGATGTGCGAACTAATTACTTCACAATCGTTATAAATGATGAGTTTTTATCAGGCTACAAAATTACTGAATCCGTACTTAATGTAAATTATTTAGATGGAAATAGAAAAGAATATAATAAAAAATATGATAACGTTGCACGGGGCTTTTATGACGAAAATGGCCCGAAATTAAATATTAATCGTATAGCTGGCAAATCAAAGGATGAAGTTTGTGCAGAAAGTAAGGGATTGAAAACTATCATACTGTTTATTGGGATATATATAGGTATTGTATTTTTAATAACGAGTATGGCTGTATTAGCTCTTCAACAATTATCAGAAGCCAGTGATAGCATAGATCGATATAAATCATTGAAGAGAATTGGTTCAAACGGAGCAATGATCGACAAAACGATTTTTATTCAAACTTTCGTATACTTTAGTCTTCCAGTTATTCTGGCCCTAATTCATTCTGTAGTTGGAATTTATGTAGTCAATGATTTTATTAACGCATTTCAACAAACAGAAATTATTTTACCAGCATTGATGACTGGCTTAGTATTTCTTGTAGTGTATGTAGGATATTTCTACACGACATATGTCGGGTATAAAAATATTGTAAAAAGTAATACTTAATTTTATAATGCTCATTAAGGCTATTACACTTTGTTTCTCAAGATGTAATAGCCTTATATTCTATATAGGAAGGGAAAAATCATGAAAAAAATCATTCTGATTGAAGATGATGAAATCATCAGAGAAGAATTACAACATTTTTTTATAAAGTATGGATATGAAGTAAAGGCTCCTACTGATTTTAATCATATTATCGAATATATAGAAATTGAGAATGCAGACCTTATATTACTAGACATAAATCTTCCTGTGTTCGATGGCTATTATATATGCAGAGAAATACGTAAAACTTCAGATGTTCCAATCATCATGGTTACAAGTAGAGATAGTGATGTCGATGAACTAATAAGTATGAATTTAGGAGCAGATGATTTTATAACAAAGCCTTATAATACAGAAATACTATTAGCAAGAGTAACAAACATTTTAAGAAGAACAACTGGAGATTTCAAGACGAATCATATCTTAATTTATAGAGATTTTAATTTAAATCTTTCAAATGCAACAGTTACTTATCAAGACAAGTCTGTAGAATTAACTAAAAATGAAGTTAAAATACTCTCATGCTTAATAAATAATCGCGGAAATATTGTAAAAAGAGATTCACTCATAGAAACTTTATGGAAATCTGATTATTTTGTGGATGATAGCACCTTAACTGTTAATATTAATAGATTAAGAAAAAAGCTTGAAGAGATAGGTATAGAAAATCCAATTGCAACAAGAAGAAGCTTAGGGTATATAATGCCATGAATATAGGTGAATTTATTAAAGATAAAATAGTAGTAATACTATCTAATGTACTGGTATATATCATACTAGCAGGTATATTGCTGACTGCGCATGTTCCGCTCATTATCATATTCTTTGTCTTTTGTATTTGGTTTTTTCCATTGATTTCATATATGGTTATAGAATTTATAAAATGTAAAATTTATTATAATGAGATTAACGGTATATTAGAAAACTTGGAGAAAAAATACTTACTTCCAGAGGTAGTAAAGGAAGCAAACTTTATACATGGGAAAAAGCTTAACGCTATACTGAAAGAAGTAAGTAGAGATATGCATGAAAATGTAAATTATTATAGAGATATGCAATTGGATTACAGAGAATATATAGAGACATGGGTGCATGAAATTAAGACACCAATAGCTTCTACAAAGCTTATTATTGAAAATAATCAAAATGAAGTAACGAATAAAATTGACTCTCAAATGGATCGGATTGAGGGGTTTGTTGAACAGGTTCTGTATTATTCTCGAAGCTCTAACGTGAATAAAGACTATATGATAAAGCCAATCAATCTTGATAATGTAGTAAGGAATGTAATTAAAAGAAACTATAGGGATTTTATTCATAAGAGAATAAAATTAGATATACAGGGTATTGATGAGATTGTATATAGTGATGTAAAATGGGTTGAATTTATTATTAATCAAATAATAGTAAATTCTATAAAGTACTCAAATAACAAAGAACAAATGATACGTATATACTCAATTAAGAAAACTAACTCAGTAATATTAACTATAGAGGATAATGGCGTAGGGATAGTAACTAAAGATATAAATAGAGTTTTTGAAAAAGGATTTACTGGAGAGAATGGAAGAAGATTTAGCAAAAGTACAGGAATGGGCTTGTATCTATGCGAAAAACTGTGCTCAAAATTAGGTATGAAAATTACCATTGATTCTGAAGTTAATAAGGGAACTAGGGTTACATTAATATTTCCGTTGTCAGGTATGGTAACTTTTGAGCCTTATTTATAAAAATAGATGCTGCTTTCTTTCCACGAATTTCGTATGAAACTTAAGAACAAACGTAAAACGGTATGAAAAGACTAGAAATTCTCTTCATACCGTTTGTATTATTTAGTCATTTAACATAATGGTATATTTAATTGTGAATCGGATGTTTTGTGTCTAAATTGTGTTCGAAGCTACTATTTTCTTTTTTGATATAGTGACTCCTACTAGGAGAATGATATTTTAGTATATAGAGATTGACCTTATTAGATCCCCTTAGTTCACTGAAACTTTCTTAACGTTGCAAATCTACATATTTTCTAGACAGTGCTGTGTCTAAACTTATATTACAATTAAAGCAAGTATAAATAATTTCAAGCTACAACGGTTGCGTTATTTGAATAGAAATAAACTAAGTTGTTTCTATTTATCTATTTTATTACTCTCACTATCAAAGGCCTTTCTTTAATAAGGTGGTATTTTTTCACATGGATAACACTTTTAAGAGAGTGAATTTATTTAGGTGGAAAAATCGTGAAGTATTGTACTTAAAGTAAAGAGGGCAGTTTTAAAAGAAAGGACATAACATATTTGTTGACTTAATGAATGTAGTGATAAATGGGTGATAAAAACATAAAAAATAGGTGTATCAAGCAAAGTGTTGATACACCTTAAAACAACATTGTTAAACAACATGTGTTGTCCTGTAGTATATCTTTAATTATTTTAGGTTCAGTCTTACATATTCTTCGTGGCTTTATTTATTCGTATGAATTTTTCCTGGTGCTCGCTTATATTGGTGAGGTTCTTGCAATTCAAAGCCAAGTTCATTGGCCGCTATTCTCGGAAAATACGGATTGCGAAGTAATTCACGTCCGATAAAAATTAAATCTGCTTCGTTATTATTTAAAATTTGCTCTGCTTGTACTCCGGTCGTAATCAATCCAACTGCACCAGTTGCAATGTTAGCATGCTCTTTAATATGTTTGGCATATTGTACTTGATAACCGGGATACACATCAATATGTGCTGGTACAACTGCGCCAGAACTACAATCGATTAAATCTATTCCCTGTTCTTTCATCCACTTTGTATACTGAACGTAATCTTGAACCGTTAGCCCGTCAGGATGATAATCATTTGCTGAAATACGAACGAATATTGGTCCGTCCCAAACTTCATTTATCGAGTCAATGATTTCGCGTAAGAAACGATAGCGGTTTTCAGGTGAACCACCATATTCATCAGTCCGCTTATTGGAAAGCGGAGAAAGAAATTCATTAATAAGATAACCGTGAGCACCGTGTATTTCAATAACATCAAATCCAGCTTGTTTTGATCGTACTGCAGCTTGCTGAAAAGCTAATACGGTATCTTTAATTTGGTGTTTGCTCATTTCTATTGGCATTTTCATTGTTTCATTAAATGGAATGGCTGAAGGAGCTAACGCATCTGTTTCTAGTTCTGCTTTTCTTCCGGCGTGAGCGAGTTGAATGGCAGCTTTTGCACCATTATCATGTATAAAAGTAGTCGTTTTATGTAAGCCTTCAATTAAACTGTTATCCCAAATGCCTAAGTCTTTATTTGAAATTCGACCTTCAGGTAACACGGCTGTTGCTTCAATCATAACTAAACCAACTTGACCGGCAGCTCTTGTTCCATAATGAATGAGATGGAAATTCGTTACTTGGCCATCCCCGTTTTCCGATGAATACATGCACATAGGTGACATAACAATCCGGTTTTTTAATGTAACGTCCTTAATTGTATAAGGTGAAAAAAGTTCGGAATTCATCCAATAGCCTCCTAGATTGAATTTTCTTACATTGTATCATTCTCTTTTTTGTTTCTCTAATAAAACGCTTATACGAAAAATTTTGTATATTCGTGTTACAATGACTAATATGAACTGAATTGGAGGATGGCATATGTACCAGGCTTATTATGAAAGCGAAGTAGGTTTGCTTGAAATTACAGCGAATCAAGAAGGAATTACGTCTGTTATATTTGTTGATGAACGACAAGAAGAAAATAAAAATGAAATGATAGAACAATGTATAAATGAGTTAGATGAATATTTTAAAGGGAAAAGAAAAGAGTTTACGGTCCCGCTGTCTGCGGAGGGAACAGCATTTCAAAAAAATGTATGGGATGCACTTTATACTATTCCATACGGCGTAAGTGCTTCATATTTAGATATTGCAGAGAAAGTTGGAAATACAAAAGCTGTACGGGCAATAGGAGGGGCAAATAGTCGGAATCCAATTTCAATAATTGTTCCATGTCACCGTGTAATAGGAAAGAGTGGAAAGCTTGTTGGATATGCTGGTGGTTTATGGAGGAAAGAGTGGTTATTAAAACACGAAGGTATTTTGAAATGACGTATGAATGGGAAGAGGGATTGTTTTGAAATGTATAAATTGTGGGCAATCTTGCGAGGAGGAACAGTTAAATTGTGCAAGTTGTCAGCGAAACTTGGATAATGAACAAGAGGAAGGTAGCTCGTTAATAGATAAAGAACTAGAAGTATATGTAGGGAGACAATATCCGTATTACAAAAGGAAATGGGAGCTTGAGAATAAGCGGATTGCTAGGTGGAGCTGGAATGGTTGGGCTGCTATTTTCAATATAGGCTGGCTAGGATATCGTAAGTATTATGTACCAGCTGCTTTATTTATGTTGTTATTAGTAGCGTGTGATGCATTTTCGTATTATATGGGATTTAATGTAGCGTTGCCAATCATTAATATGGTGCCTCTTACGTTTTTATTACTCATTTTTATTCTGTTTGGAATGGGGATTTTTGCAAATGGATTATACTATCAATTTGCGGAAAGACGTATATACCGAATAAAAGCAAGAGAAATAAAAGATAAATCAGTTGAAAACTATCTAATCAATGATAGCGGCGGAACGAGCAAAATGGGAGCGACAATTGTTACTATTTTAGCAGTTGCTAGCATATTTTTTAGTCATTTCTTTTTTCCAACTGATCGAGACGTTATTCAAAAGGTTCGTACAAGCTCGCTTTATGAATATCCTTTCTTTTCAATAGGTGAATCTTTCGAAAATTATTTTCAAAATTCAGGTTGGATATATTATCGTGGAACGGAAGGGTTAGAATTAGTAGAATTCCAAGGATATAACACCGGAACGCCAAGACAAAAGGTGAAGATTCAATTTGTTGTCGATTATAAATTAGGTGAAGTGGAACCATACTCACTTATGGTTAATGGTGAATCTAAAACTGAAGAAGAGTTTTTGAAGCTGATGGAAGAAATATTTAAAGTTCAAAATCCATTTGATATAGAGGATGGATTACAAGTAAATGCTATTCAAGAAAGCGGCTGGAAAGAAATTTCCGATCGCTTTTTTCTATGTTTGTTAAAATAAATATTTAAAATAATCAGAATCTTTTGTATAATAAAATATATTATATAGGATTTAACTTATACATATAGATTGGGGGAAGGAAGAATGAAGAGAAAGACAACAACAATTGCTGCACTTGCGTTAACGACGAGTGTATTGGTTGCAGGGTGTGGGAATGGTGAGAAGGCTTCGACAACGAAGAAAGAATCGAATAAGGGAATGGCAGATAAACAAGTTTTAAATTTGCTAGAAACAGCTGAAATTCCTTCAATGGATACGTCTAAATCAACGGATTCTGTATCTTTCCGTGTATTTGTAAATGCAATGGAAGGTTTATATCGTCTAGATAAAGATAATAAACCAACACCAGGTATGGCAAAAGATGTGAAGATTAGTGAAGATAAAAAGACATATACATTTGAATTACGTGATGCGAAATGGTCAAATGGTGATCCAGTTCGAGCACAAGATTTTGTATATGCATGGCAACGTACATTAGACAAAGCAATAGCGGCAGAATATGCATTCATTTTATTTGATGTGAAAAATGCACAGAAAGTAAATAAAGGTGAATTACCAGCAGATCAATTGGGTGTTAAAGCGAAGGATGATAAAACGTTGGTAGTAGAATTAGAGCAACCAGCACCTTATTTTCTTGAACTTACGTCGTTCCCTACATTTTTCCCATTAAATGAAAAATATGTGAAAGAACAAGGAGATAAATACGGATTAGAAGCAGATAAATTAGTATATAATGGACCATTTACAATGAGTCAATGGAAACATGAACAAAATTATCAGTTAAAGAAAAATCCTAATTATTGGGATAAAGATACTGTAAAGTTAGACGAAATTAATGTAAGTATTGTGAAGGAAACAAGCACGGGAGTAAATTTATATGATAGTGATCAAGCAGATCGAGTTATTTTAACTTCTGAATTTGTTGATAAATATAAAAAGAATAAGCCAGATGAATTTAAAACGAAGTTAGATCCACGCATATATTTCTTACGTTTTAACCAAAAAAATGCAACATTTAAAAACCAAAAAGTACGTGAAGCGATTGATTTAGCATACGATAAAAAAGGAATTGCTGATGTCATTTTAAATGACGGTTCATTGCCAGCATATTTCTTAGTACCTGAAAAATTCACGACAGGTCCGGATGGAAAAGATTTCCGCTCTGTAAATAAAAACTTCCGTGATAGTAAAGATAACGCAGAGAAAGCAAAAAAATTATGGGAAGAAGCGAAGAAAGAGCTTGGTCAAGATACAATTACGGTTGAATTACTAAACGATGATAACGGTAGCCGTAAAAAAGTAGGCGACTTTATTAAGGAAGAACTAGAGAAAAACTTGCCTGGTATTAAAGTGAATTTGAAACAGCAACCATACAAGCAGAAGCTAGATTTAGAAAAGAAATTCCAATATGAATTCTCATTATCTGCATGGAGCCCTGATTATCCGGATCCAATGACTTATATTGATATGTTTGTTACTGGAAGCTCATTTAATGAAATGGATTATTCTAATCCGAAGTATGATGATTTAGTAGCGAAATCAAAAGGAGAGCTATTAAAAGATGATAAAGCACGCTGGAATGCACTTGCGGAAGCTGAAAAAATCTTAATTGGTCAAGACGCAGCAATTTCTCCTACGTACCAACAAAGTACAGCTTATTTAGAGAAGCCATTTGTAAAAGGCATTGCTAACCATACGTTTGGCGGGGACTTCAGTTATAAATGGGCATATATTACAAAAAAATAGTATAATAAAAGATGAGTGAATTTTCGCTCATCTTTTATTTGTATAAGGAGGAATTATAGTTGTTAAGAGGAATCAATCATATTTGTTTTTCGGTATCTAATTTAGAAAACTCTATTATGTTTTATGAAAAAGTATTAGAAGGAGAATTATTAGTTAAAGGAAGAAAATTAGCTTATTTTAACATATGTGGAGTATGGATAGCGCTTAATGAAGAGACGCATATTCCGAGAAATGAGATTCATCAATCTTATACGCACATTGCATTTTCTGTTGAACAAGAAGACTTTAAATGTCTAATACAGCGATTAGAAGAAAATGATGTTCATATTTTACAAGGAAGAGAACGTGATGTAAGAGATTGCGAATCTATATACTTTGTTGATCCTGACGGTCATAAATTTGAGTTTCACTCAGGGACACTGCAAGACCGTTTAAATTATTATAGAGATGAGAAACCTCATATGACATTTTATTAGGGAGGGATAGCATTTGCATGCACTTGTAATTGGTGGAACAGGAATGCTAAAGAAAGTTTCTATGTGGCTTTGTGAGAAAGGATTTTATGTTTCTATTATCGGGCGAGATGAAGTGAAATTAGAAAATGTTAAGCGAATGAGTTCTGCACCAGAAAATATTACATGCCTTTCGTTAGATTATCATAATGATGAAGATGTAAAGCTAGCTATTAAAAGTACAATTAAGAAAAATGGCCCAATCACATTAGTTGTTGCATGGGTACACACAAGTGCAAAGCATGCACTATCAAATATTTGTAAAGAACTAGATTTGTCGTCTAAAACATATAGTTTATTTCATATTTTAGGTAGTAAAGCATCACGTATGCCTGCACAAAAAATAGGGAGTACGCGATGTATTTATCATAGAATTATCTTAGGCTTTATTTTAGAAGATACATATGGAAGATGGCTTACTCATGAAGAGATAGCTGATGGAATTATAAAAGGGATTGAAAGTAAACGAGCGGAGTGGATTGTAGGGAGAGTTGAACCGTGGGAATTACGACCAACATGGTGAGGGGGAGTAAGAAATGAAAACAACTATATATGTAACAAGGCATGGTGAAACAGAGTGGAATGTAGCGAAGCGAATGCAGGGACGGAAAAATTCTGCTTTAACTGAAAATGGTATAGTTCAGGCGAAACAATTAGGGAATCGAATGAAAGATTTACCAATCCATGCGATCTATAGTAGTCCGAGCGAAAGAACACTTCATACGGCAGAGTTAATAAAGGGGGAACGTGATATACCCATTATAGCGGATGAGCATTTCTATGAAATCAACATGGGTATATGGGAAGGACAAACAATCGCGGATATAGAAAAGCAATTTCCAGAAGAAGTACATCTGTTTTGGAATGAGCCACATCTTTTTCAGTCAACATCAGGCGAAAATTTTGAGGCTGTTTATGAAAGAGTAATTGAAGGGATGCAGCTTCTTTTAGAGAAGCATAAAGGACAAAACATATTGATTGTGTCTCATGCGGCAGCAGCAAAATTACTTGTAGGGCATTTCGCGGGAATTGAAATAGAAAATGTGTGGGATGATCCATTTATGCATAGTGCCAGTTTGAGCATAATAGAATTTGAAGAGGGTATCGGTAAAGTGAAACAATTTGCAGATATAAGTCACTTTCAATAAATGTAAAAAAGGCCGCAAAACGGCCTTTTTTTGGTGGTATAAAAACTAGCAGTTACGTTTTTTATACCAGAAGTGATCGAATTTCTTATTTTTGCAAGATGGGAATTTATGTCTGCCATCTTTGCAATCGTTCCATTTCTTTCCGTCATCACACGAATCGTCGCAAGAGCCACCGTGTCCATTAGGGAAGAATTCGCATTTTTTACAGTAACATCGTTTAGTCCAGTAAAATTTCTTTTCAAAGCGTACACATTTTGTAACGAATGTACAATGCTTTCTACGAGTACGTTTTGTAACTAAAACGCATTCTTTTCTACGCGTTACTTTCGTAACGAACGTCCATTTTTGCACGCGAACACGAGTACATTTTGTAACAAATGTCCACTTTTTAACGTGAGTACATTTTGTAACGAACGTACAATGTTTCACGCGAGTACATCTTGTTCTTGGGCATTTACAATCTTCGTTACACTCTATTTTTGTAGTGCAATCATCATCGCACTCAAAAGTACTTGGATCTTGGTGTAAGAAATCCTCCATCCCAGCACTTTTGATTTCTTCAACAGCTTTTCTAATATCACGTTTCATAGAAATCCTCCTTATCATGTATTAAAGTGAAAAGGTATTCTTTTTCCTTAACATGATATGTATGTAGGCATCTTTCTGAACAGGACAAGAGTGTAATTTTATATAAATAGATGATTGCGGATGTATGGACAAGACAAGGCGCATACATTGAATGAAGAGAACTGAGAAGGGATGAGAAAACATGCTGCCTTCATATGATTTTTTTGTTCATCCAATGTACTTAGTGGAATTAAAAAAGGACATTTGGTCAGATAGTCCAGTGCCAGCAAAATTAACTTATGGAAAAAAGAAATATGACATTGATATCGTATACCGAGGAGCTCATATTCGCGAATTTGAGAAAAAGTCTTATCATGTTATGTTTTATAAGCCTAAAAAATTTCAAGGTGCGAAAGAGTTTCATTTGAATTCGGAGTTTATGGATCCGTCTCTCATAAGAAATAAATTATCTTTAGATTTTTTTCATGATATTGGTGTACTTTCGCCAAAATCACAACATGTATTTATAAAAATTAATGGTCAAATTCAAGGTGTGTACTTACAGTTAGAATCGGTTGATGAAAATTTTTTGAAAAATAGAGGATTACCGAGTGGTTCTATTTATTATGCGATAGATGATGATGCGAATTTTTCATTAATGAGTGAACGAGATAAAGATGTTAAGACAGAGCTCTTTGCGGGTTATGAATTTAAATATTCGAATAAAAATAGTGAAGAACAACTGAGTGAATTTGTATTTCAAGCGAATACTTTGACGAGGGAAGCCTATGAAAAAGAAATTGGGAAGTTTCTACATGTAGATAAATATTTACGATGGTTAGCAGGGGTTATTTTTACGCAAAACTTTGATGGTTTTGTTCATAACTATGCACTATATCATAACGATGAAACAAATTTATTTGAAGTTATACCGTGGGATTATGATGCGACTTGGGGGCGAGATGTACAAGGGAGACCGCTTAATCATGAATATATTCGTATTCAAGGTTATAATACGTTGAGTGCAAGATTGCTAGACATACCTGTATTTAGAAAGCAGTATCGAAGTATTTTAGAAGAAATATTAGAAGATCAATTTACAGTTTCGTTTATGAGGCCGAAAGTAGAAGGGTTGTGTGAATTGATTCGTCCATATTTACTACAAGATCCATACATGAAAGAAAAATTAGAAACATTTGATCAAGAGGCTGATATGATTTATGAATATATAAATAAAAGAAGAAAGTATATACAAGACCACTTACATGAATTGGATTAATTTTGAAAGAGATTGAAACGTTATCAATCTCTTTTTTTTTGTATAATAAAGATGTATCAATGAAAATGAAGTAATATATTTGATAGAGAATGGGGATGCGGATATATGACGATTAAATGGATTGATTGGGTAAAACAAATACAATCTATAGCTCAAGCGGGTTTAACGTATTCTAAGGATGTGTATGATATTGAGCGTTTCCAGCAATTACGAGATATTTCTATTTCAATGATGTCACATTACACGAAAACAGATTGGGAAGTCGTAGAGAAATTATTTGCAAGTGAGACAGGCTATCAAACACCTAAAGTTGATATAAGAGCTGTTGTTTTTCAAAATGAAAAGCTATTATTTGTGAAAGAAAAAAGCGATGGGAAATGGGCATTGCCAGGTGGATGGGCTGATGTCGGTTATACGCCAACCGAAGTTGCAGCAAAAGAAGTTTTCGAAGAGACTGGTTATGAGGTAGATCATTTTAAGTTACTAGCTATATTTGATAAAGAAAAACATCAACCATCTCCATCGGCAACGCATGTATATAAGATTTTCATTGGATGCGAGATTATTGGTGGAGAAAAGAAAACTAGCATTGAAACAGAAGAGGTGGAGTTTTTTGGTGAAAATGAATTGCCTAATTTATCAATTGCTAGAAATACAGAAGACCAAATTAAAGAGATGTTTGCCTACATGAAAGATCCGCAGAAAGAGAAATTAATAGATTAATCCTGCTTGAATTGTACATATTGTTAAAATGAAGATATTGGCAGATTGCAGCCTTTATGTAATAATGGGATGGTATGTGAAGAAAAAAGGAGATAAAAAAGAACATGTTAGCAAACATAATAGATCAGTTATTGCAATTTTTTGCAAGCTTAGGTTACTTTGGAGTAGCTCTTGCTTTAATGATTGAAGTAATCCCGAGTGAAATTGTACTTTCGTATGCTGGCTTTTTAGTAGCGAATGGTAAAATTAGTTTTGTGGGTGCAGTTATCGCCGGAACGATTGGTGGTACTTTAGCGCAAATCTTTTTATACTGGCTTGGATACTACGGAGGGCGTCCGGTTGTAGAGAAATATGGGAAATATCTACTTATTAATAAACATCATTTAGACATAGCGGAAGGTTGGTTTAAGCGTTATGGAGCAGGCGTAATATTTTCTGCGCGCTTTATCCCAGTAGTACGTCATGCGATCTCTATTCCAGCAGGACTAGCTAAGATGCCATTAAAACTATTTACACTTTATACGGTTGTAGCGATCATTCCATGGTCAATTCTATTTATATACTTAGGTGAAAAACTTGGTGGGAATTGGCGACAAATTAAAGAGTATGCATCTGATTACACACATTACATAATTATAGGAGCTGTTCTTTTTATTGCTCTATACTTTGGTTTAAAGTATTTCAAAAAGAAAAAAGCAGCGCGTTAAAGTCAATGATAATTCATTGGCTTTTTTTGTTTGTTTCAGTTCTAAAGAAAAGGAGTTGTCCATAATGTGTAATAATAAAGCGTAGCGGAGGAATGTGATGAAAGGGTCACCGTTTATACGTGGAACGATATTTTTAACGATGGCAACGATGATATCAAAAATGTTAGGGTTTATATATGTTATACCATTTACAGCGATGGTCGGTACGAGTGGTTACGTTCTATACACATACGCATATCGTCCTTATACCATCATGCTCAGCATAGCAACAATGGGATTACCGCTAGCTGTTTCAAAGATGGTATCAAAATATGATCAACTGAATGATTATCATACGGTTAAGAGAGTGTTGAAAAGTGGAATCGTGTTTATGTTTATAATGGGAGTCATTTCGTGTTTTACGTTATATATGCTAGCTCCGCATTTAGCTAAACTTGTCATCGATGGGAATGATCAAACGGGGAATAGTGTAGGAGCGGTTACTACTAATATTCAAATTGTAAGTTTTGCGTTAATACTTGTGCCAGTAATGAGTTTATTAAGGGGCTTCTTTCAAGGATTCCAATCGATGGGGCCTTCTGCATTAAGTGTAGTTGTAGAGCAATTTTTTCGGGTTTTAACCATTTTAATAGGAAGCTTTGTCGTTTTATATGTTTTAAAAGCTTCTGTTTCGCTAGCAGTTGGTATTTCAACGTTCGGTGCCTTTATGGGAGCTGTAGGTGGATTAACTGTTTTAAGTGCGTATTATATGAGAAGGAGAAGGCACTTAAAGAAAAAAGAAATGGCAAGTATACCACAAACAACAAAATCTTTTTTCTCGCTTTATAAGGAGCTCTTTACATATTCTATTCCTTTTGTTGTAGTAGGCTTAGCAATTCCGTTGTATCAGACGATTGATACATTTACAATTAATAAACTACTTATACAGATAGGGTATATGCAAGGCGAAGCGGAAAAAATTAATGCGATAATTGGCCTTGTTCAAATGGTTGTGCTTATCCCGGTATCCGTTGCGACAGCTTTTAGTATGTCTCTCGTACCAGAGATGACGAAAGCTTACACAGCAGGAAATACGAAGCTATTGTACAAACATTTTACGAGAACAAATGTATTAGTAGTAGCAATTACGGTACCGGCGGCAATTGGAATGATGGTGTTAGCCAAGCCTGTATATACCCTTTTATTTGGTGCTGGAAATGATCCAGAGATGGGGAGAATCATTTTACAGTATTATGCTCCTGCTTGCATACTATTTTCTCTTTTTACAGTAACGGCTGCTATGCTACAAGGAATCAATCAACAGCAGAAGACGGTGCTAGGACTAGTGATTGGAATTATTGTGAAGATAGTTTTAAATATTGTATTGCTTCCGTATTTCGATTATGTAAGTTTTATCATTTCAACATACGCGGGCTATACGATTTCAGTTGGGTTTAACTTGTGGATGCTTTCTAAATATGTTATAAAGGCAACATAAGCTTTTAAGGCAGAGAGCACTCTGTCTTTTTCTATGTTTATCCCGCTCTAACGGGCAGTAAGATCCTCATCTCAAAATTCAGCGAAAGAAAAGAAGTTTGGTTGGGGGCGGGCAGCCCGTAAAAGCCCGATTGGTGAAACTTTAATCAGTGGGGGATGAAGCCCCCACTGATTAAAGTTTCACTTTATAATATTTTTCTTATAAAAACGTTTTCAAAATAATTTTTCTATTGAAATTTAAACGTATGTTTCATATGCTGAGAATGGCGGTTTAAAAACTGTGATTTAAGAGAGGTAGATTCCTACATGTAAAAAG